>JAZOQL010000001.1:0-2747 GCA_045656065.1 Rikenellaceae bacterium
AGCTTATCGGTTCAAATTGGGCTGCTTTTGCAAAAGACGTCTTCTCCACAGCCAGACTCGGTAGGTGGATTGGTATGATTGAGAAAATGGTGCTCCAACTCTACAATGCGAAGCACAAAAGAATAATTTAGTATATTTGAATCAGCCCGATGACATTCTGGGTATGAGTTTCAAATAGTTCAAAAAGTTCAATTGCGTGAAAAGGGTTCGCTGCGAAGTGCACCCTTTTTTGTTGATCTAGATTTTTGGATTTGTCGGGGGAGATTCCTACCTATGTGAAAAAGAACAAAGTTTAACAATTAAAGATTTACAGAAATGAAAGAAATCGGAGACTACAAAGAGTGGGTGGAAAAAAGCACAGGAAAAAAGTTCACTAAAATTGAACTTTCATCCATCTACGATGTGTTTGAAGGTGAAAACCTTAAATTGGCGGAGAAATGGTTTACTAACTGCGAACGCGGAAACTGCCACTTCAACGCAGGTATGACTATGAGAGTTTTCCAACCGACAGAAGGGTATTATGAGATTACGTTCTGCGAAGGACTTGCTACGAACTATATGATACCACACTGTTGGAACAAAGTCAAAAACCTGCTAACGGGCGAAGTTTTTTATGTTGATTTTACCCTTGGAGCCACAGGAGACGCATATCTTATTGAAGAATGGGACGAAGATATTGTCAAACTGTTCGACGCAGTACGCTTCAGCTTTATCCCTTTCAAGAACGGGTATGTCGAAACGCGTGGAAACAAGAAAGCAGAAAGGATATTCCATTGGCATTATCCGAATTTCGGAAAAACGGCTTGAGTAGTATGAATAAAACGAATTACGAAGATTATCTGTGTGGCATCAGGGATATGCTGCAGAACAAGGTAGCCGACTACCTTGATGTAAACAGAGAGCATATCAACATCGTTTTCTTGGGAACCGATATTTACGGAGAAGATTGTATCGATTGGGATGCCGATGAAGATGATGCGATGGAAGGTATGGAAAGTGAGACATACTATATGTTCTCCTATGCTTACAGGAAGGACAAACGCTTCCTTGACTATGAAGAGCCCGTTGATATGGTGTGGAGACACATTGAAGGCGACGAGAGGGTTTTCGATGAGGTTATGTCTGAACAGGAGTTCGAAAAACTCTTCGAAGACAAGAAGCACAACGTCTGCTCGATGCTGTGGTACGAGAAGCCCGAGCCGATTGTTATGGGTGTTGGCATCTCAGGAACCAACGTCAAGTCCTGATAGATTTGTATATTTGAATCAGCCCGATGACATTCGGGTATGAGTTTCAAAAATTTCAATAATTCAATTGCGTGAAAAGGGTTCGCTGTGAAGTGCGCCCTTTTTTTATTACCTTTGCGATATGGAACTACAACTCACAAGTAAAATTTTGGTTTGGAACAGCAATGATGAAGCCATTCCTGAAGGTATCACTGAGATACTGAAAAGCGAACTCGACTTGCCTAAATTGGTTGTGCTGTTAGGCGAACAGCAACCGCTCGAATTTGGGGACTTCTATTTCTATCCTTTCGGTTGGGAAGAAAGCGATGAATTCGAGCCGATAGCGAACGTAAAGGTTTATTTCAAGGATGAATATTTTGATGACTGGCTGTTCGGGGTAACCGATGAAGAGCCGTTCTACACGCTTCTGCAGTTTTCTATATAGTTATGCTTCAATGGCATAATGCTCCGTATGCATAATTTCGCTGTTATCGAAATCGAGCATAATTTCAGATAACACCGAACTTCCGTAGAATGAACAGCACTCCTGCCACCAACGACAGGATGCCTAACCATCCTAAAATTTTCCAAAATGCAGGCGTCCTGTAGGTAATTTTTTCTATTTCTACAGGGACGGGCACTTCCTTGTAGACTAACGAGTCACGCACAACCACCTTCTCTTTGACGGATATTGGAATATCTATCAATTTTTCCTTGTTTTTGGCGAATCCAGACAACAATCCAGACAAAGTGTCTTGATATGCGGTGAACTCGCTGTAATTAGTCTCAAGCCGCAAGGTATCCTTCGCATACTCCTTGTCGTATTCCTTCTCTATCCTGTATTGGATAGTCGTATCACGCAGATAGACTGAATCTATCGTATGTACTTCCTTGATGGTTTCAACAGGGACGTACTGCACTTTGCAACCGCTGTTGATCAATGCGGCAAAAAATACCGCAAAAATTGCAAAAATTCCTAATTTTTTTTGTCTTCCCATATACTTTTTAATATCTCCGACTATTTATTGTTGAAAGGGTTCTGATCTTTGGAAAGACCAATCGCGATCCCTATATTTGTCGCGTAAGTGTCTGGCAGCTAGATCAATACAACTCTTCATTTTCCGAAAAGGAATTGTATATTTAGAAAAAAAACATAGGAGATTTAATTATGGCAGAATTTAAGGAAATGGTTAAGGAAAGGATCAAAGATTTTTACGACGCATTGGATGATTTTATGAATTGGGTTGGCGAGTACGACAGCCTTCCGAAAGACAAGGATGCGGAGATGATACCTACTCTCGACGACAAGGCTGAAATCAGGAAGGCTTTGGAAGATGGTATGAAGTTCAATGTAGAGATACTTTACGGAGAACTCCTGCGTGACGCATTCGTCTACGAGCGTTCTTTCGTCTACGAAGGCAAATATGTAATCACACCCGTACTCACAAGCAATATTTGGAAGTCGGGGTTCGACGTCGATTTGAACGGCGAGACTCAACTGACTTTCGAGTTCGACGACTA
>JAZOQL010000002.1:0-1772 GCA_045656065.1 Rikenellaceae bacterium
CTGCACAGCGCAGACAACAGCCCTGCCGACGGAACCAACGTACTCCTGTTCCTGAACGGAAGCGTTGAACTGACAAGGGGCGACAAGTCGCTGAACTACTACATCACCGACGACAACTCCTATATGAACCTTCTCAATGAAGCGAAACCCTGTTGGCTGTTCACAAACAGCGAAACCGACGGGGAAGGGAATTCCATTGCCATAAAACTGACGGAGATACCATATTTCAACAGGTATCTTATCTATCCTGCTACGGGGTACATCACAAGAAGCCTTGACTTTGGAACACCCGAAGAGATTTACGTCCCGAATGCGATTTATCGTCCTGGAAGCACAATCTATGACGAATTTTGGAAGGACTACATCTCTGATTTGTACGACAAGGATTCCCGAGTGATCAAGACGAAGATGCTCATAAAGGAAAAACCTTCGGTTGATTGGCTTAGACGTTTCTATTATTTCGACAACTCCATTTGGAGAATGACGGAGATTAACGACTATGATGTGGCGAAGGACAAACTGACTGAAGTGAAGTTCGTAAGGGTTCAGGACATAAACAAGTACACATCTGTAATCCCAACGGGTGAAGGTACGCTTGCTATTACCCTTTCAAGCAATATGGTTGCTAATTCAGGCGGTTCGGTTCAGTATACCATCACCCTGTCCAACGGCGGTGATTGGTACATTACGTCCTATGACTATGGTACGACCCTTACAGCCACCGCAGGTACGGGCGACTATACGGGTACTTGGACTATTCCCGCTTCAAGTTCGAAGTATGAAATCGAGAGAAGCATCGTTGTCGCTTCAGGCAATTTGAGTGCAAGGGTTTATCTCACACAAGCTGGTGTTACATTGATAGTTGATGGACCGCTCGAACAGGGTGAAGTCCCTTGGGTTGGCGGAACAAGGACTTACAAGGTTGTGTCTCCTGACGCACCTTGGAGTGCTTTCACTGCATACTCTTCAATCATCACTTCAATCACGCCTTCCGCCGGCACCGCCACTGATGAAAGCGGTGTAACGATTACCGCTACGTTCTCACAGAACAACGACTCCACCACAAGGGACGCATACATCTATGCGGCAATTACAGGCGGTATTACACAAAGGAGTTCTTGGGCGAGACAGCAGGCATACGGAAACGCAAGCATTTCCGTCACGCCTGACTATATTGGAAATGTGCCTGCCACTGGAAGTGGGTACACCATACTCGTCACTTCTACGGAGCCTTGGACGGGATTGACGTCATACCCTGACATTGTTACGTTCTATCCAACCACAGGCGGCAGCGGGACTACTGAAGTGAGTGTTTCTGTGTCAGCCAACGATAGTGCGTCCAGATTTGCACAGGTTTATTTCTACAGGGAAGGTTCGCCTGCTTCCAATCCTGCGGTGCTCACAATATCTCAGCTTCCAAATGAGAACATATCGATTAGCGTGGTGCCCGACTCTGTTACGGGCTTCACAAAGGAAGGCGGAACCTTCAATGCGGAAGTCACTTCAACAAACAATTGGAGTGTGTATCTGTATGATGCAAACCTCCTTGTTTCTCCGACTACGGGAACAAGCGGTACAACGCAGGTGTTGGTTACAATATCAGACAACGACACAGGGGAAGACAGGAACCTTAAGGCTACGTTCTACATAGGCAACATAACCACAGGAGTGCGAGACGAGTTGAACGTACAGCAGCTTGCGGTTTCTGGAAACTGATAGGCAGGATTTATCAACAACGGGCTCTGCAACAATGCGGAGCCCTAAAATTATAT
>JAZOQL010000003.1:0-8084 GCA_045656065.1 Rikenellaceae bacterium
CCGACACTTGTCGCGCAATCCTCTCTTACAAGGGTGTTATGATGAAGAAACACTTGTTGGAAGGTGTTCGCAAAGGTGCGTTGACCGAAGCTGCTGCTGAAGAACGCTTCAACAAATGGTTGAACGAAAAAGCAGCTAAAATCGCAGCTAAAACTTCAAAATTGGCTGATGACAAACGCTCTCAAGCTGCTGACCGTCAAGCTAAAGAAGCTGAAGTAAACGAAGCTCGTGCAAAAGCATTGGCAGCTAAAAAAGCAGAAGCAGAAGCTGCTGCTGCAGCTGCAGCTGAACAAGCTGAAGCAACTGAGGCTGCAGTGGAAGAAACTCCAGCTGAAGCGTAGTGCCTGAATCAAAGTCCATTCGGAGGGCGTATTGTGACTCAACTTGTTGAACAAGTCGTGCTGGGCAAAGTGCTCAGAACCTATGGTGATAACGGCGAGTTAATTGTGCGTTTTTACGAGGACTTTGCCGAGGAGTACTCAGATTTATCGGAGCCGGTATGGGTCGTTATTGACTCACTACCGACTCCGCTCTTTTTTAAGTCGATGTCTGCTCGCGGAGTCTCGAAAGCAACTGTCGTATTTGATGATTTCGATTCGGAAATGAGAGCCCAAATGTTGGTCGGACTCGAATTTTATGTCAATCGTTATGCTGCACAAGATGACGACCAACTCTATATGGAGGACCTGGTCGGATTTAAAATCATTGCTGATGGTGAGGTGCAGGGTACGATTCTTGAGTATATTGATGACCAGATGAATCCACTGTTCGAAATCAACAGAAATGGACAGGAGTGTCTGATTCCGGCTCACGACGATATGATTGAGCAGATTGATGATGAGGAAAAAATCGTGATAATGAATCTCCCAGAGGGAATTTTCGATTTGTAGGAAGTGATGGTTAGGGGCGTAATCTTTGATATGGACGGTGTGCTGGTGGATAATCTCGAGGCACACGAAAAATCTTTTGAACTTTTTTGTGCAAGATATGAATTGCCTTTCCAAAAGAGCGATTTGAAAAATCTGTATGGTCGCTCGAACGACGCAATTATGCCTGCGCTCTTTGGCCGCGAGTTGTCGAAAGAGGATATTTTGAGGTTCGAAGATGAAAAGGAGGCGCTGTATCGTGAGGTTTACGCAGAGACCGTTGAGCCTGCAAAGGGTATTGTGGAATATATTAAGGCGCTGAAAGATAAGGGTTTCAGAATCGCAGTGGGGTCGTCTGCGCCGCCTGAAAATATCGACTTCGTGTTGGACAGTTGCGATATTCGACACTATTTTGATGCAGTTGCTCACGCACGAATGGTATCGAGAGCCAAACCCGAACCGGACATTTTTTTGGCTGCTGCCGAGTTGATGGGCGTTGAGCCCGAAAATTGCCTGGTGTTCGAGGACGCGCTGGCTGGAATCGAAGCTGCCCATCGTGCTGGAATGAAGGTCGTTGCGCTGCCTACGACAAACTCAAAAGAGCGAATTGCTCACGCCGATTTGGTGATTGATTCGTTCTGTGATATGAATCTTGAAATTACAGCTAAGTTGTTTAATGTTAGTGAGTTGTAGTATGAAACGTCTTTTGATTATAGTTGTGGCGTTGGTGTTGGTCTGTGCTCCGAGCAGTTCGGTGGCAGGGTCAAGATGGTATCAAAATCCGCTTGGGTTCAGTCCGTTGAATCTCGATCAGGGACCCGCATTTGCGCTCACAGGATTGGCTGTTGCCGGAGTATTGTTGCTCACGGACAAAGACCCCAATCTGACTAACAAAATTACTGTATATCAAGATGCTGGCTACTCGTGGGGCTATCGCAAACATAAGGCAAATGCCGCATATACCGACCTCGGAGTGATTTTCCATCTGCGTAAGTTTATGGGCTTGGGTGTGGAACTTACGGCATTTAACTTTAACTATGGTGAAAATAATTTTCCGTTCGGCGGCGTGAGAGTATTTTCGAGATGGTATCTTGCTAACAATCAGAAATTCAGACTGTTCGTCGAAACGGGAGCCGGTATTATTGTCGGTACAAAACAATTTCCTCAGCCAATAGCTGAAGATGAACGCGTGGGTACGCGCCAAAATTTTACTCCGAAGTATGGTTTAGGTGCAGAGTTTAATCTCAATCCTGAGTTGTCGCTGTTGGTCGGAGCTCGTCACGTCCACCTGTCGAATGCCGGAATTCGGGGCAATGACCGAAATCCCGGACACGACAGTAATGGCTTTTTCTTGGGTATATCTTACAGCCCCAAACGACGATAGATTTCTATTTAAGTCGTTGTCTTACAACTTCAAACATAATCACCGCAGCAGCTGCTGACACGTTCAGCGACTCGATTGTGCCGTTCATTGGGATAGCTACGCGGTGGTCGCACATCTTTAAAATTTCATTCGAAACGCCTTTGTCTTCGCTGCCGAGGATTATGGCAATAGGTTTATTCAGGTCGGCTTCATAAATCAGTCGGCTGCTCTTTTCCGAAGCTGCAACCAGCTCGACACCCTCGCTCTGGAGCCACTTTAAGGTATTTCTCAGGCTGCCAACTCGACAAACGGGCAGAACGTTCAGTGCTCCGGCCGAGGTCTTCATCGCATCGGCATTGATTTGTGCGCCGTTTTTCGTAGCAATGACAATGGCATCGGCTCCGGCACATTCGGCGCTGCGGGCAATGGCTCCGAAGTTGCGCACGTCGGTAATCCCGTCACACACAACAATCAGCGGTGTGCGGTTCTGTTCATAGAGCGAATCCATTACGTCGCTCAGCTCGCTATAACTTATCATCGCCATTTGCGCAATAACACCCTGGTGAGGCATACGAACCATTCGGTTTAGTTTCTCAACGGGAACCTCCTGAACCGTAATCTTGCGATATTTGCACAAATCCTTCAGCTTGAGAATGTTATCTCCCTCTGAACCCTTTTTGATTAAAACTTTGTCAATCTCTTTGCCTGCTTCGATTGCTTCGATTACAGGTCTTACTCCGAAAATTATGTTATTCATATTCAATGTGTTCTATATTTTGATTTTTAGGATTATATCTTGCAATCAGTATGAATTCCAATAGTTTGCGAGCCAAATCTGCGCGTTTGATGCGGATTCTTACTCGGTCGCCCAGGGATATTGTTCTGCCGCGCAGACGGCCGATAACTCGGAAATTATCCTTGTCGAACGTGTAGTAATCATCTGCAATGTCTCGCAGCGCAACTACGCCTTCGATTCGGTTCTCTTCGAGTTCGATGTACATATTCCACTCGGTAATGTTGGTGATGAATCCGTCAAATTCGACATCAATCTTATCCATCATAAACTCAACCATCTTGTATCGGATTGAGTCTCGTTCGGCATCGGCTGCACGCTGTTCCATCTCTGAGGAGTGGTCGCACAGCTCTTGGAATTTATCCTTATCCTCAGATGCTCCTTCGGCGAGGTAGTGAGCCAGCAGTCGGTGTACCATCATATCGGGATAGCGACGAATAGGCGATGTGAAATGTGTATAATAATCAAATGACAATCCGTAGTGACCAATATTGTCGGTCGAATATACAGCCTTAGCCATCGAGCGAATTGCCAGAGTCGAAATCAGATTCTCTTCAGGTTTACCCGCAATTTTCTTCATCAGACGATTGAGCTCCTTTGAGATAGCCTTGCCCTTGTCTGCCTTGAATTGGTAGCCAAGTTTTGCAATAAAGCCCTTGAATGCCAAGAATTTATCTTCGTTGGGTTTATCGTGGATACGATAGACGAATGTGCGATTGTTCTTTCCGCCGCTCTTTTTGCGGCCGATAAATTCGGCAACATAGCGATTGGCCAGCAACATAAACTCCTCAATCAGGTGGTTAGCCTCTTTTGATTGCTTGAAGTAGACTCCCAGCGGTTTGCCCGTCTCGTCGAGCTGGAACTTAGCCTCGTCGCGTTCGAAATTGACGCTGCCGTTTTTGAAACGATTTTTACGTAGAATCTGTGCCAATCCGTTGAGTGTCAGTATTTCGTTGCAGTAGTCGCCCGTTTCGGTCTCAATTATCTCCTGAGCCTCCTCATAGGCGAATCGTCTGTCCGAGTGAATTACCGTACGACCAAACCAGCTATTCACAACTTCGGCTTCCTGAGTCATTTCAAAGACTGCCGAGAAACATAGTCGGTCTACGTCGGGCATAAGCGAACAGATGTTATTCGACAGACGTTCGGGCAACATCGGCACCGTGCGGTCTACGAGATAGACGCTCGTAGCTCGGTTTTGAGCCTCTTGTTCCAATGCTCCGCCCGTAACATAGTGTGTTACATCGGCAATGTGTACTCCCACCTCAAAGTTGCCGTTTGAGAGTGTGCGAATCGAGAGCGCATCGTCAAAGTCCTTAGCATCTGCCGGGTCGATGGTGAACGTTGTAACCGAACGGAAATCGCGACGTTTGCCGATTTCGGCTGCCGATATTTCTTCGCTGATTTTTTCAGCCTGACGCTCAACTTCGGGCGCAAACTTCGACGGCAGGTCATATTCTGCCAGAATGGCGTGCATCTCGGCATTATGGTCACCAGCCTTACCAAATACCTCTACAACCTCGCCGATTGGGTTTTTGACATTATCGGGCCACTCGACAATGCGCACCTTGACCTTATAACCATCTTGTGCATTTTTAATGCTGCCAATAGGAACGAATATGTCATAGGGCATTGTGCGTGAATTTACTATTACAAATGCGTGAGTTCTCTGCACTTCGATTCTGCCGACATAACTTTGCTCGCTATGTTTAACAACCTCGATGATTTCAGCCTCAGTACGCTTTTTATGTTTATAGAGGACTACCTTTACCACGTCGCCGTGCAGAACGTGTACCGTATTTTTGCTATTGACTGCAAAATCTTTTTCAAATCCGCTAACCGTCACATAGGCCATACCCGAACTTGTCAGCGCGACTACGCCTTCGTGCAGGTCCTCTTCTCCGAGTATCCATTGGTATTTTCCCGAACGAGGTTTCAATACCATATTCTGAGCTGCGAGATGTTCGAGACAGGCTCTGATAAGAGTAAATTGTGGTGTGTCGATGCCGAGCATATTGCCCAGAATCTTTATGGTAAATGTCTGATGAGGATTTTCTCTCAACACAGATATCAACTTATCTTCCAGCAGACTAAGGTCTATTTCGTTATTGATTTTATCTGATTTAAACCTTTTGCGTTTTGATTTTTTCATCTTTTTTACAATTTAATAACGCTACTTTTATAGCCACAAAATTAATAAAATTCAGTATCTTTGCGACCAAATGTGCAAAAAAGTGGAGAATTATTTGGATAATTTGAGCGAGGTGCAGCGTGCTGCGGTAACAAGTATTGATGGAGCCTCGCTGATTGTTGCCGGAGCTGGTTCTGGCAAAACTCGTGTATTGACTTGTCGAATAGCCTATATGCTCGAGCAGGGGATTGCTCCTGAGCATATTTTGGCTCTGACCTTTACGAACAAGGCTGCTGCCGAGATGAAGGAGCGTATGGCTCGGTATGTTGCTCCGGGTTTGGTGGCAAGGCTGAGAATGGGTACGTTCCACTCTGTTTTTTCGCGCATAATCCGAGCCGAATCACACCTTCTGGGATTCCCAAATACCTTTACAATCTACGAACCAAACGATTGTCGCAATGTGTTGAAAATGATTGTCAAAGAGTTGAATCTCAATGAAGAACAATATAAGCCTCAGCAGCTGATTTCAAGAATATCCTTAGCCAAAAACAATTTGGTTCTGCCTTCGGCATATCGTCAGAACGAGATTTTGTGTGCCGAGGACCGCGAACGTAAACAGCCTCTGCTGGTTGACATTTACGAAAAGTATATGGCCAAGTGCAAGCAGTTCGGGGCGATGGACTTCGACGACCTGTTGCTGTATATGAATATTCTGTTCAGAGATTTTCCCGATGTGCTGGAGAAGTATCGCAACATCTTTTCGCACGTTCTGGTCGATGAGTATCAGGATACCAATAGTGCTCAGTATCTGGTTATTAAGAAGCTGACGCACCCCAATGGCAACATCTGCGTAGTGGGCGACGACTCGCAAAGTATCTACTCGTTCCGTGGAGCCAAAATCGAAAATATACTCCGTTTTCAGAATGATTTCCCTCAGGCACAAGTATTTAAACTTGAGCAGAACTATCGTTCGACTCAGAATATCGTGAATGCTGCCAATAGCCTGATTACAAAGAACAGAAACCGACTGGAAAAGACTGTGTTCTCGACTAACGACGTGGGCGAGAAAATCAAGGTCGTGAAGGCTGCCTCAGACCGCGAGGAGTCGATGTTGGTGACTTCGGATATTTACGCTACTGCTCGTAGCAAGTCGATGGATTACAGTTCGTTTGCAGTTCTGTACAGAACTAATTCTCAGTCGCGTGGGTTTGAAGAGTCGCTGCGCCGAATGAATATCCCCTACAAAATTCGGGGAGGAATGTCGTTCTATCAGCGCAAAGAGATTAAGGATATTCTGGCCTATGTTCGCTTGGTTGTCAATAAGAAAGATGACGAGGCGTTATTCCGAATCATAAATTATCCGACTCGAGGTATAGGCGATGTGACCAAAGAGAATATCCGTCTGGCTGCTCAGCAGGCAGATGTAAGTATGTGGGAGGTGATAAATCAAGCGGCTAAGCAGGCTAAGGTGTTGGCATTTAGGGATTTGATTGTGGAATTGACCGAGTTGTCGAATAGTGCTGATGCGCTGACTGTGCTGCGAGAGATTGCTACGCGCAGTGGAATAATCGGGCAGTTCTCGATGAACAGTGCTCCGGAAAATATCAGCGTGCTCGAAAATATTGATGAGTTGATTAACTCGGCTAAGCAGTTTATCGATTCTGAAAATGATGACGAGATGAAGGTCGAAAAGAGGGTTACTTTGTCCGATTGGCTTGAGAATGTATCGCTGATGACCGATGAGGACAAAGATGACAATAGCGATCATAACTACGTGACTCTGATGACGGTACATTCGGCTAAAGGACTCGAGTTTGATAATGTTTACGTGGTTGGTCTTGAGAATAACCTCTTTCCGAGTCGTCGTAGTTTTGGATCTGCATCAGAATTAGAAGAAGAACGTCGATTATTTTATGTAGCAATGACACGAGCTCGCTATAGGTTGATGTTATCGTATTGTGAAGAACGATCTCAGTGGGGTACAAAAGTTTATAATCCTCCGAGTTTGTTCCTGAAAGAGATTGATGCTCAGTATCTTGATATTAAATCTAACGACTTGAAGCCTCACACTGCAACTGAGAGTAATAATAGGATAGGGCAGTCTGAATTCAGAAATGTGCGCTCGATGGGAGTTTCGCGACCCGAAACCAAGCGCGAAATCGAGTCTTCGGGCGAACTGACTGTCGGTTGCACGGTGTTGCACGATAAGTTCGGGCGCGGTCGAGTGGTGGCCTTAGAGACATCTACAGCCGGCGACAAAGTGTCAGTAGACTTTGTACAGGCCGGCCGTAAAGTTTTGCTCGTAAAATTTGCTAAGCTAAAGATACTGAGCTAATTATCCATCATACGTTTCATTTCGCCCACAAGACGATAGGCTCCGTCGCCCACGTTCAGAATCGTAGCTGTGTCCCACATATAGCACGGAACGGTAACTACGCGATTGCGTTCGTCGCTGACGGGTTGGTCGGCGGGCGATTCTATGGCGATTACGCCCATTCGCTGGCGAAGTTCCTCTTTCATTGGCGACTCGGGTCCCAGCGTAATTTGCAGGTCGCAGTTTTTAAGCGCTCCGGCCAGCATCATCGGAGCAATACACATCGCACCAATCGGCTTGCGAGCATCGTGAAATGCGTGGATAACGCGCTCGACATCAGGCGATACGCTCATATTCAGCCCGTCAATGGCAAAGGTGAACAAGTTCATCGCAGCACCAAATCCGCCCGGCAACAACAGTCCGTCAAAATCTCTGACATTCAGTTTGTCCAGCGAGTGAATCTTCTCCATACGGGCTGCACGTGCAGCTTCAACCAGCATATTTCGCTTTTCGGATACGGTCTCACCTGTTAAGTGGTTTGTGACCTGATATTGTTCTCTGTCCGGAGCAAATACCTCATAGCTCATTCCGTGGCGCATAACTGCGTACATTGCCGT
>JAZOQL010000004.1:0-2814 GCA_045656065.1 Rikenellaceae bacterium
AAGAAGATTCAGTCCTGCCTCGGTCTCACGGTTGACGGCATTGTGGGCGCGAAAACACTCGCAGCCCTCAACGGTGACGGCTCAATTCAGTATCACAAACAAGTGTTCGACAAACTGTGGGAAATGCGGCGTTTGTGGCTCACCAACATCGCGCAGAAAGGCAACAACAAGGTATTCCTCAAAGGATGGCTGAACAGACTTAACGACTATAAATTTGAAGATGAACATTAGGATAACACACAAGACAAAGACAAAGGACATTCTTCCGCTGCTCAACGCGGAAAGCATTGAGCGGCTGTTGGACGCAGTACCCGAACACCCTCTTGAAACTGCAATACTTTCCCTTGAAATAAAGGATTTTGCATCCATACTTGAGGACGAGGAATCGTTCATCGCACAGATTCTCAACGAGAAACGGGCTTTGGTTGCGTTCGGTCGCTTGAAGCAGTACCGCAAAGAAATCAAACAATTTGCAGACTTCATAAAACTCTACGACTTCAAGGAGAGTAACGAGGAGGAGCAGGCGAAGAAAGGCATAGTCTTTCCGAATATGTCTATGCGTATGATGAGCGACTGTGTTAGGTTTTTCGGACTTTCCTCGTTTGAGGAGGCTGAACACAAGAAAGTGAACGAATGGCTCGCAGTTTTCCAAAACGATGCGGCAAACGCGCTATACACAAGACGGATTCACGAAATCTACGAGAAAAAATCAAAACAAAAGAAAAAAAGATGAAATTCATAGGAGACCAACAGACATTAGCCGCATTGAACGCTTGGTCTGACACATTCGTCAAGCGTTTGCAGGTTGAGTTGCAGAACCAAGGCATCAATGCTTCGGGAAACCTCTCGAACTCAATCGAATACACCATTGAGAACGGTGAAGACGGCACACACATACAGATACTCGCAGACCCTTATTTTTTCTACGCGGAACACGGAAGACGTGCAGGTAAAGTCCCGTATCTGTTCGCAGACATACTCGCTGAATGGGCGCAGGACAAACAGATTCAGTTGCCAAACAAATTCAAGGACTACAAGCAGTTTGGTTGGGCTATCGCGCAAAAAATACGCTACTACGGTTCAAGGAGATACAGAGAGAAAGACCCTGCTGACGTGGTTGGTGTTGTTATGGGCGAGATGTATCCTAAATTGGGAGACATATTGGAATCGCGGGTTCTATATTATATAAACGATGAACTTTTCAAATGGAATTAAAACAGCGGCTTGATGTCTGACGGCTTTTTGCGCGGTGCGATGTAATTTTCTGGATAACACCAACCGTATCCGTATGCACTATTACATTTACCTTTGCAACATTGTGTGATTTGTGAACTTTTCGGTTTACCGACACTTCTGCAAGCATCCTCAATACATCCAAATTCACGTATTTTTAACATAGTAACCAAATCCAATTGGTAAACGCCTCTTGCAAATGGGTTTTTAGAACCAATTTGCTTACCTTTTCTTGATTCGCTCATTTTCTTGCGTGATTCCTTGCTGTGGTGTTTACCATACATAGGGTGGTTTTCACCGCAAAATCTGCCTTTTCTTGATTCGCTTATTTTCTTGCGTGACTCCTCGGTATGTTTTATGCCTTTTCTTGATTCGCTCATTTTCTTGCGTGACTCTTCCGAATGTTTTTTTCCAAGAAAATGCTTGTTTCCTTTATTGATTTCTGACAGTTTCTTTCTCGTTTCTTCAGAAACAACTCTATTACGTGACGCATTTCCTATTTTTTCTTTCGCCGATTCCGTTTGATGCCTACCTTTCATCGGAGAAGTGCGTCCGAGAAAATGTATTCTTCTGTGCTGTTCTTTTGTAAGAAATATAAGTTCGGAAGCAGGTCTGTTGTAGTAAAGACCATATTCTTTAAGTTGTTGCCTTGTTAGACATTCATCAGTTTCTTTTCTGTGATGACATTCCCACATTTGAGTTGTATCAGAAACTGCAATATCATAATTTTCTATAAGAGCGATACTTTCACTGCAATATCTTTCAACGTTTTTAATTTTTATCATAAGTGCGCATTTATGTTAATCTCAACATCATATAATAAAAATCAATGGAAAATGTCTGAATCGGACTCATATAAATACTACGACAAATTATTTAGAACATAAAATATTACTACTATGGCTGCAAGTGGTGCAGGAAACCAACATACATCTACCGTTATTGTAGATTTTAAAATAATGGACAAAGATTTGGTCGCTAACATACAAAATGTGCAGGCTAAAATCAAGAATCTCAATTCAACACTCCAATCAATGAAACAGCAGGGTCTTGAAGGCTCTGAAATGTACATCAAATTGAGCGCGACTATGCGTGATTTGAAGGCGACACTCAAGGCGAATGAGAAGTTGTTGCAGGCTGAAATCAAGCAGATGGCAGACCAAGGCGACTCCATCAACGCTCTTCGAGCAAAACTGATGGGGCTGCGTGCCACCTATGAAAATCTTGGAAAGGCACAGAGAGAGTCCGCTGAAGGCAACGAGTTGTTAAATCAGATTAAGGAACTCACCGAGGAACTGAACGGTCTTGAGCAGGCACAACTTGACTTTTCGCGTCAAGTGGGCAACTACAAGAAAGCAGTCGAAGACCTTCCCGTTGTCAAGGCTGTGAATTTTTTCAAATCACTCTCAAACGGTACAAACAGCGTCAAAGTGGCTATGCAGAACGGCATAGGCATTGTCAAGAATTTTGCCAAACAACTTTGGGCGTTAGCCAAAATACCAATCGTTGCGGTCATATCTGCCATCGCCATCGTTGTTATGAAACTCGTTGATGCGTTCAAGAAGAACGACCAAGCAATGA
>JAZOQL010000005.1:0-2087 GCA_045656065.1 Rikenellaceae bacterium
AGCGTCAGAGCTATCAGCGTAGAAGCAAACAACGAAGTAATAAAGGCAATGCCCAGCGGCACCAACATTCTGCCCTCCATACCACTGAGGAAGAACAACGGAACGAATGATGCAACGATAATCAAAGTTGAGTTCAGGATAGGCATTCTGACCTCACGAGAGGCATCATACACTACCTTAATCATACTTTTTTGCTGGTTAATAGGCAACTGTCGATTCTCCTTGAGTCGCTTAAAAATATTCTCAACATCGACAATGGCATCGTCCACAAGCGAACCGATGGCAATGGCAATACCACCAAGTGACATCGTATTGATTGTCATCCCCAAAATGCGCAGTGTCAAAATTGAGAACAGAATAGAGAGCGGTATGGTTACCAACGAAATAACCGTAGTGCGAACATTCATCAAGAACAGGAACAATACGATTACAACGAAAATCGCACCTTCGTAGAGAGATTTTTTTACGTTGCCTATTGAGTTGTCGATAAAACGCGATTGGCGGAACAGGTCGGTTGCAATCTCAACATCGGCAGGCAGACTCTTCTTCATATCCTCGAGTGCGGCGTCGATGCGCGCAGTCAGCGCACGTGTGTTCGTAGCAGGCTGCTTGGTAACGGTCAGTATCACCGCAGGCTCGCCACGATGCGACGCCAGACCCAACTTCGGAGCCTTATTGCCAATCTTGACATCGGCAATATCCTCGAGTTTTACGGGCACTCGGCCTACGGTCTTAACTACGGCCTTAGCCATCTGCTCAACCTCATCTGTCAGCAGCACTCCGCGAATAATATACTCATTACCATATTGATAGATTGTACCACCAGAAGCGTTACGGTTCATTCCGCGCGTTACGGCAAGCACCTCGTCGAGCGTTACTCCATAGCGCTTCATTCGGGTCGGCGATACCAGAATCTGATACTCTTTTATCTCGCCACCGATTACTGCAACCTGAGCTACGCCACCCATCGAGAGCAACAACGGACGCAGTGTCCAATCGGCCATTGTGCGCAAATCCTGCAACGAGGTGGTATCCGAACGCAGCGCAATAATCATCATCTCGCCCAAAATTGACGACTGAGGACCAAGTGTAGGTTTGCCGACATTCGAGGGCAACTCCTCACCCACAATCGAGAGCTTTTCAGACACAATCTGGCGAGCCAGATAAATATCCGTACCCCAATCAAATTCTACCCAGACAATAGAGAAACCCATTGATGAAGACGAACGAACTCGGCGTACATTCGTAGCACCGTTTACCGCAGTCTCTATCGGGAAAGTTACAAGACGTTCAACCTCCTCGGCAGCCATTCCGTGCGCCTCGGTCATAACCACTACGGTCGGAGCATTCAGGTCGGGGAATACATCGACCTCCATATTGGACGCCGTATATACTCCGCCGAGAGTCAGCAGAATGGCTCCCACCAGAATCATCAAGCGGTTATTAAGTGAAAATTTTATTATGCGATTCAGCATAGCGATTCCTCCTTATGGATTAGTGACTGTGTGAGTGTCCTTCGGGAACAACCGATGCCGAAGCTGCCAATTTAACCTGAGTTACGCCGCGAGTTACGACCTCTTGTCCCGCTTCGAGTCCAGAGAGAATTTCGATGCGCTCGCCATTGGTGAGTCCCGTCTTGACCTCCTGCTTCTTGTAGCACTCATCGTCCAACTTGATATAGACAAATTTCAGCCCCTGTTGTTCAGTTACAGCACTAACGGGCAGCGTGATTACATTATGACGGCCGCCTGTGAGCAGGTAGATTTCAACAAATGCTCCGGGCAGAACATCGCCACAGTTGTCAAATTCGAATGTTACGGGAACATAGAATGCGCCATCGGTAGAAGTGCGGCCATAAGACAACAATCGACCATTCATATCCGAGAGTTTGTACAACTTGTCATCATACGAAGTAGTAAAGTTTGCACCCTTTACATTGCGCAACTCTGCATAATATTTTTCCGGCATTTCAGCAACTTTAGCAGGATCAGCAGATTTAGCATTTTCAACACTTTGTACGATTGCCATAGCGGAATCATGAGCCAGAGCAGCAAAAACGTCGGGTTTCATGTTGAACATTTTTTGAT
>JAZOQL010000006.1:0-7984 GCA_045656065.1 Rikenellaceae bacterium
CTCGTGGTGGTTCGCAGCTCTTGGAGGATATGTTCCGTTCACCGCTGTCAGAATCAGACGAAATCAACGCTCGCAGCGGAATGATTCGCTATTTCCAAGAACAAAAAATCGAATTCCCATTCCGTAACGAAATCTTTGATATCATCGATAACTATCTGAGCAATGTCGATACACGTACTCAGTTGGCTGCCGAAAACAACACATTGAAACGTAAGGTTAACAATATGTTGGGTGCCGATACCGAGTACGAACAGTTGCATAAGGGTGTTTTGGCTACTATCGAGTTTTTGTGCACACTCAAAGACCTGGTAGAGACCATTAAACAAGACTCGCCTTATCGTCCTACTGCCGACAAGATGAGAGACATCTTGACTGACGAACGTATCGCAAATGTCTTCGGTGAACGTGGTCGCAAGAAATTGCAGTACGAAAAGACTGCCGACTATGACCGTGTGTTGCGCTACCAATTCCGAGATGAACTCAAGAAGTTGTTGTCGCACATCTTCCTGATGGACGTTTACATCACTATCGCAAAGGTAGCAACTGAAAAGAATTTCTGCTTTGCTACGGCTATCGAGTCTGATCGTAAGACCATCAAAATGGAAGGCGTTTACCACCCGTTGTTGAAGAAGGCTATCTCGAACGATATCGACATCAACCCTGACAATAACGTTATCTTCCTGACAGGTGCGAATATGGCAGGTAAATCTACCTTTATGAAGACCTTCAGTATCGCTGTGTTCTTGGCTCATATGGGATTCCCCGTGCCAGCTAAGAGTATGACCTTCACTGCAAGTCGCGGTATGTTTACCACTATCAACCTCTCGGACAACATCAATATGGGTTATAGCCACTTCTACGCTGAAGTTATGCGTGTGAAGAAGGTTGCTCAGGAAGTTGGTCACGCTCGCGACCTGATTGTGGTATTTGACGAGTTGTTCCGTGGTACAAACGTGAAAGACGCTTATGATGCTACAGTG
This sequence comes from Rikenellaceae bacterium, assembly GCA_045656065.1. Lineage (GTDB taxonomy): Bacteria > Bacteroidota > Bacteroidia > Bacteroidales > Rikenellaceae > CAJGBR01. Next base: position 981 of record JAZOQL010000006.1, read on the forward strand.
GCTGTTACTGAGGCATTTGCGGCTAACAAAAACTGCGTGTTCATCATCTCAACCCACATTCTGGAGGCTGCTGAAGAACTGAAACATCGTTGTGACAATATGAACTACATCTATCTGCCTACAATTATGAAAGATGGAGTTCCGACGTATACCTACAAAATTACTCAAGGTATCACTGAAGACCGTCACGGTATGATTATCATTCGAAACGAAAAGATTTTGGATATCCTCGCAGAGGGAAAAATTGGCTAATAGAATGGAAAACAAGAAATTCATTATAGATAAGCAGACCCTCGAAGACCTTAATATTATGGGTCGCTACAAACCGGGGTCGATTTTCAGTCTGTTCCTCGAATTGCGTACTCGTGGTGGCGAAAGACATCTCGAAAGGATTTTCAATGACCCGCTGACTGATGCCAAGAGCATCAATGCTCGAGCTGAAAAGTTCGAATACTTCAAGGGCATTGAGGCCGAATTCCCGGTGTCTGACGAAATGTTCCAAGCTACAGAAGAGTATCTTAGCAATCCTGAAGGTGCAGGTTTCGCTGTTGCAATGATTAACGGTCTGCGCCGCAAGGTGTTGGAGTTGGTTGCTCGCGACAAAGAGTTCGGACTGCTGACCGAAGGTATGCGCCAGACTATGCAGGCTGTGGTTAAAATCCGTGAATTCATCAATGTGTTGAAAAACAAGGACAACGGCGGTGCGTGCAAGGATATCGTTGCTGAGGCTGATGCTATTGTTAACTCGCCGGATATGAAGTGGTTGACTCCGCAAGCTGCTGAAGGCAAACTCGGTTTGTTCAGCATCTTGATGTTCGACTACCGTCTGCGCCACAAGTGCATCGAAAAAATGCAAAAACTCATCAACTTGATGTACGAATTTGACGTGTTGTTGTGCGTAGGTGCTATCGCTCGCAGAAGAGGATTTACTAAGGCTATCGCGCTGGAAGGTGATAACCACATTCTGAAGATGGAATCTGTTTACCACCCATCTCTGAAGAAGGCTATCGCTAACGACGTTACAATCGACCGCGAAAAGAACGTATTCTTCTTGACAGGTGCGAATATGGCTGGTAAGTCAACGTTGATGAAATCTATCGGTGTTGCTACATATATGGCTCACCTGGGTCTGCCGGTTGCAGCATCGAAGATGGAGTTTGCTCCGATTGACGGTATGTACTCGTCTATCAACGTGTCAGATAATATGAATATGGGTTATAGCCACTTCTATGCTGAAGTTGTTCGTGTGAAGACTGTTGCTGAAAATGTGGCTAAGGGTCTCCGTCTGTTGGTTATCTTTGACGAGTTGTTCAAGGGTACTAACGTGAAGGACGCATTTGATGCTACGGTAGCCGTAACGCTCGGTTTCTCGAACTACAGACGTTGCTCGTACATCATCTCGACTCACATCACCGAGGCTGGTCACGACCTCAAAACTAAGATGGATAACATTCAGTATCACTATGTTCCGACCGTTATGGAAGGTTCTATCCCGAGATACACATACAAACTCACCGACGGTATCACTAACGACCGCCACGGTATGATGATTATCCAAAACGAAAGAATTATCGAAACTATCAAAAACGAACGATAGTCGATTATAATCTCGCTAATCAAAAACCGCCTCTGAGCAATCCAGAGGCGGTTTTTTCGTTATCCTACCCGTATGTGCAATTATTATGACCGAATGACTTAAAAAAATGAATGAAAGATTGTTAAAGTCTTTTTTTTGAACTACTTTTGCACTCGCTTAAAAAATATAGTAGAAATAGGTATGAAGAATTGTAAACTCCTTTTGTTATTGATGTTGCTTTGCAGCCAAAACTTGTTTGCGCAAAACGACAAGACAATAACCAAACTCGAACTCGAAACCCGTATTGATTATCAACGTGTATATATTGGTAATCTGGAAATTAATGACGATTGCGGATTCAAAGGTAAATATTTGAACTTCCGATTTGACGGTAATCTGACCGATAACCTCTCGTTCTCGTATCGTCAGAGATTGAACAAGGCTCACTCAAATCAGAGCTTTTTTGATGCTACGGACTGGTTGTATTTGAACTACAATATCAATAAGAAGTGGAGCATTGCATTTGGTAAACAGGTAGTTGCAATTGGTGGCTATGATTATGACCGAGCTCCGATTGATTCGTACACCTATTCGGAATATCTCAACAATATCCCTTGTTTCCAGATGGGGGGTAGCGTTAGTTACGCATTAAATGAATACAATAAACTTACACTGCAAATTTGCGAGAGCCCGTTCCGCAAGGCTGACGAGGATATGTATGCCTACAACCTCTTCTGGAGCGGTAGATTCTATGAAGACTTTGAAACACTCTATTCTGTGAATATGCTTGAGTATCTGCCGGGTAAGTTTATCAATTATATCTCCCTTGGACATAAAACACTTGATAATACAGGAGTCTGGGAGTACGATTTAATGATTAGAAACGTTGTTGGCGAATCATTTTCATTTAAGAACTTTTCGGCTAATTTGAGATACACTATCAATATCTGTGATAAATTTAAGGCATTGTTGATGTCTTCTCACGATGAGAATAAAACAGAGGTGGCGGGCGATTATTGTGTATTGCCTGGAACTGATATTACTCGTTCGGGTGTGGGGCTTGAATACTATCCGATGGGTAACAAGAGCCTCAGACTGCACTTGTTCTATTTCAGAATGTTGGGCGAAAACTCTAACGTCGCAGGTACTTTGGTCGATAATCAAAATATCTTCAGCTTCGGTGTTAAGTGGAATCTCGACCTCTTGTCTTTCAAACGTAAATAATTATTAATATGAGTAATAGCAATAAAAAATCATTTTGGAAATACATTCCCACAGGCGTGCCCTGTCTGGTTGTTGTATTGGTAATCTTCTCTTACATCGGTTCGAAAATGGGTGTGCCCAATATGTTGAACACGATGATGAAGACTTCGCACGACTTGCTGATTAATACCTGTTTCTTTCTGATGGCAGTGTGTGTATTGTCTGGTGCACTGGGTAAGATTTTCCTCGAGTTTGGCGTGGTGAAGATGCTTGAAAAGTTGTTGCGCCCGTTGATGAAACCGCTGTTCAATCTGCCGGGCGTAGCATCGTTGGGTGCAGTGCTGACATTCTTGTCGGATAACCCTGCTATCATTTCGCTGGCAAACGATAAAAAGTTCGCAAGCTATTTCAAAAAATTCCAATACGTTTCGCTGACAAACTTCGGTACAGCATTCGGTATGGGACTGCTGGTAATAGTGTTTATGATTGGTCAGGGCTACTATAAGGAGCCGCTCATCGGTTTCTTCGGAGCAATGGTCGGCTGTCTGGTTTCAACTCGTTTGATGCAGTATTTTGTGCTGAAATCTTATCCTGAATACGCAAAAGAAGATGCTGCTCCGAAAACTGAAGAGTCTGAAAATGTAGAACAAAACAGCGATAAATCGTTGTTCTTGCGAATTTTGGATTCACTGTTGGACGGTGGTCGTTCGGGAGTTGAAGTAGGTATGGCAATCATTCCAGGTGTGTTGATTATCTCGACTATGGTATTTTTGCTGACCTCAGGTGCGCCTCAGGGTGGTTATGATGGCGGAGCATATCAAGGTGTTGAATTGCTGCCGTTCCTGGCTCAGAAGATTGACTTCGTGTTTGAGTGGCTGTTCGGATTTACCGATCCGCACCTGATTGCATTCCCGATTACTGCGCTGGGAGCCGTAGGTGCTGCGCTTGGTCTGGTGCCGACATTTGTTAGTCAGGGCTGGATTGACGGTAATGCTATCGCGGTGTTTACTGCAATCGGTATGTGCTGGAGCGGTTACCTTAGCACACACACTGCGATGCTCGACTCGATTGGCTATCGCCAGTTGACCTCAAAGGCTATTCTTGCACACACCATTGGCGGTATCGTTGCTGCGGTAGTTGCACACTGGATATTTGTGCTCTCGGGCCTTCTTTAGCAGTTTGGCATAAAAATAGCAACACACTTTGTCGAATCAAAATGTGTTGCTATGAAAAAATATCGTTGTATAGAGTGTTCTTGGATTTATGATCCAGAGACCGGAGCGCCAGATGACGGAGTTGCTCCGGGAACAGCCTTCGAAGATTTGCCCGACGATTGGACTTGTCCATTATGCGGGGTAGGGAAGGATTGGTTTGAACCTGTTGATGAATAACGAAAAAAGCGATGTCTGTGGACATCGCTCTTTTTTTATCTCTTGAGTGTATTTTTGTTGATGAACTCAAGGAAATTTTCTCGGTATAAATCGCCGATTGGAATTTTGGCGCCGTTGCTCAATATTATTCTGTTGTATGAAATCTCGGCAATGTGGTCGAGGTTAATGATATATGAACGATGCACACGCATAAACCTCTCTGTGGGCAGTTGTTGCTCGAGCAGAGTCATCGTCATAAAGAGCATCTGGTCGCTGTCATTGTTGATAAAGAACTTGACATATTCGCCCTGACCTTCGGCATAAATTATATCAGACAGGTCTATTTTGACCATACGGCGCGAATTGACCTTGATGAAGGTGTAGTTGTTGTCGTTGTTTGCCGTTACGGGCTGAGCGGGTTGCGCAGTCTGCTTTGTGAGTTCCCAGCGAGCTCGGACTCTCATTGCCGATTTGAGGAACTCCTCGTAGCTGAACGGCTTGAGCAGATAATCAACTGCGTCAACTTTGAACCCCTCGATTGCATATTCCGAGTATGCCGTAGTGAATATCGTCATCACCGGTTTTTCGAGCGATTTGACCAATTCAAGCCCCGTAATATCCGGCATACTGATGTCGACGAACATAAGGTCAATCTCCTCGTTTTGCAGTGTCTCGATTGCTATGGCAGCCGATTTACACTGCTTTACAAGTTGCAGAAATGGAGTCCTGTTTATGTACGAAGCTATCTGTTTCAGAGCTAAAGGTTCGTCATCAATTGCTATACATCGTATCATTGCTTGTCGGTATTGTTAAGGTTGTAGTATAGGTTTCGGCTGTATTTTCTATCTTCAGCGAGTATTTGTCCCCGAAGAGCAGTTGCAGTCGTTTCTGGATATTTTCAAGGCCTATTCCGCCACTATCTTCGTTTTTGTGATTATTGCTGTTTACAACGTTGCACACCAACTGATTATTGTCAACAGACAGGTCGATGTGAATGAACGACTGTTTTATCGAACTGATTCCGTGTTTGAAGGCGTTTTCAACGAAGGGCTGAATCAGCAGCGGTGGAATCTTTATGTCCGGAATATTGGGCTGAACATTGAGCTTGATATCAACCGAGTCGTCATATCTTATGCTCATCAGGGTTATGTAGTTGTTGGTGAACTGCAACTCTTTGCTCAGCCAGACGGTCTGTCCGCTGGTGTCGTAGAGCACATAGCGCATAATCTTCGACAGCTCGATAATCGAGTGCTTGGCCTGTTCCGAGTCAATGTCAATCAGAGCGTGGACATTGTTCAGCGTGTTCATCAGAAAGTGAGGATTAATCTGATGTTTCAGATATTCCAATTCGGTGAGTGTATTTTGGTTTTTCAGTTCGCTCATAATCTGTTGGTCTTTGAGCGACTTGAACATCAGACGGATTGCAATCGTAAGACCAATCATTGTTATTGCGACAATCAGGTCGTTGATATAGACTATTGTCCACCACGGAATCTTAGGCTTAGGCGGATTATAGAATTGTGGTCTGTCCGAATCTTTTCTCTCCAGACGAGGTGGCTTTTGTTTTTCGAGTTCGATTCGGTGTTGGTGTTTTTGTGCTCGAATGTAGTTTTCAATTTTAATCTGCTTGAATCTGGCCTGAGGATTTATGGTTATGATTGTTGTTGAGATTGCAAATGTCAACAGAAAGAACAGCCAGCGCTTGTTGCCTCTGAGCAGAAATCGAGGTATAAGCCACAGTATATTTATCATAAAGATGATAAAAAACGGCGCAAGTCTGATCAGCCAATTGAACAGATGTTTTAATTCTATTTCGTCGTAATTATAGTTCCAAAACAGAGGTATGATGGCAATAACAATCCATATTACCGAATAGATTAAAATTTCGAGACATTTCTGGCTCAGAAAGGTTTTGGATTTAAGTTTATCAATCATAGATTCTTTTCGCTATTTATTGAGTTTAGGGGTTGTGCGTTTTGTCGACGGATTTGTAGCCAACATTCCGGTCATATATCTGCTTATATCTGATTTTTGAGCATCGTCAGCACTCACCAGCTCAGCGAAGGGGTCGACGCCGTTGCTCCATTTTGATTCGATAATCACAAGTTCGGGCACACCGATGCTCACGCCGGTTCGGGTATTTGTAAATACGGGATCCATATCCAATGTGATTCGCTGTCTGTTTTTGTGATCGACTAAGGTTACGCGCTTGAACCGACTCTCGAGTATAGGCGTTATCTGGTCGAATGTCACGCCGACTGACTCATTCAGCAGCGCTTTGGTCTCTGTGGTTATGAATTGCTCTGCTGACTCTATTTCGATGCGTTTTTTCAGTTGTTTCTTGCGATTTGTGTCTGAAACCTTTACTTCGAAAAAGTGTCGGTTCTGAGTGTCTAAATGTCTGAGTCTGATTTTATTGCGTATCGGATTCGATTGCAGATAGTCATTAAAAAAGCAACAGTTCCAAGTGTCGAAATAAAGTGTTCTATATGAAGACACTTTAATCCCCCCTACGTTCAACACCCAGAAACTGTTGCCTAACGAAAATAAAATGTTACCAACCTTTTTTGTTGTCGTGATATACTTTTGCTTTGAGATATTTGACGATTCAAAATCGACATTGGTCGAAGTCGTATTGACAATTACATCAACTGCGTTCAGTATATCAACGCTCAACATTTTATAATATGTTAACTAAAACCAATACAAATGTAGTATACTTATTGGAGAAATCGAACATTTTTTCAATGAACGGGCTACGTCAATCTACGAACTGCCGTTTTTGAAGTACGAATCCGAATTAGTCTTTTGCCAAAAAAGAGAGTCTCCCCACCGGAAGACTCTCTTTGATAAGA
>JAZOQL010000007.1:0-18486 GCA_045656065.1 Rikenellaceae bacterium
ACATGGCTACGATCCGACTTCCAGCCGTAGCCGAACAAGGTATAGCCGAATTTATAGATGTATTCTGCGACAAGGGTTTTTTCACCATTGAGGAGACTCGCAGAATGATGCGTCGTGGAGCCGAATTCGGACTGAGAGCCAAAATTCACGCCAATGAATTAGACGTCTCGGGCGGAGTTCAACTCGGCGTGGAAGAGGGCGCACTCTCGGTCGACCACCTCGAACGAATGGGCACTGAGGAGATTAACGCCTTGCTTGGCTCGGGAACAATGCCTACGATGCTGCCCGGAGCTGCATTTTTCTTAGGTATGAGCTATCCTCCGGCACGTCAGATGATTTCCGCAGGCTTAGGCGTAGCATTGGCTTCAGATTACAATCCGGGATCATCGCCGTCGGGTAATATGAGAATGGTGATGTCTTTGGCTGCGATTAATATGAAGATGACTCCGAATGAGGCGCTGACTGCTGCAACAATCAACGGTGCATACGCAATGGGTATCAGCAAATATTTCGGCTCGATTACCGTAGGAAAAGTTGCGAACTTCTTCATAACTAAACCTATGCCGAGCCCAGAGTTCTTTGTCTACGCATACTCTACCCCACTGATTGAGCGCGTATTCCTCAGAGGCGAAGAGTTCTTAGGCTAAACCAAATATCAACTATCACAATAAAGCCCGTCTGAGCTGCTCAGACGGGCTTTATATTTTACCGCTTATATCAGATTAATAGTATGTATATTCGAAATACTCGATTGTTTCCAATCCGTCTGAGCCCCAAGTCTTACGCTCAACTACATCTCCATAATCGTTAAGTTTCTCCTTGAATGTCTGCACAGCGATTCTCTTACCAGACTCAATCTCATAGGTCATCTGTCTGACCTTCTTGCGGCCACTATAGTAGAACTCGTGTCTGATTTCGTCATTCATCTCGGTTGACATCAAATAGCCATACTTATCGCGTTTGTAGATAATCTTTATACCAGACTCTTCATTCGAAATCTTCGAATAGTTGATATATCCATTGGCATCGTAATCATATTCGTACATTGACAATCCCTGTTCTTTGTTGTGCGAGATTACGGTGTTGATTCGCATCAATGTGTCAAATCCAAACTTATAGTTGTTAATGATAGTATCTGTTCCGGTATAAACGATACCCTTAGCATTATCCATCGTGTCATAGGTAACCTCTTGTCTACCACCATCGGGGAACACTCTCGACACCAAACGACCTATGCTATCATACTTTTCGATGAATACCACCCTCGGAGTCTCATTCTTTCCTACGGCCACCTTCATAACAACCTCTTTTACCGGGCCCTCATATTGAGAAAAGAAATCAAACGGGATACTTTTTCTCAGCGGCTCGGGCTGACACGCTGCAAAAAGAGCCGCCACTGATACTAACAAAAATAATCTACCTTTCATCATTCAAAAAAATTTTTCGCAAAGATATTAAAAAACATCGTTACATCAAAGTCTGACCCACAACTAAAAACGCACTCTTATCATTTTTACGACATTCGCACCTGCCCGTCTGTTCAATTCGGCTACAAAAGTCGAACGTCTCATCATTATCTCATTGCGAACAGCCGACGAGGAACAAACAACCCACAACACACCATCACGCAGATATACATCTTTAACCTCGTCTGCAATCGACCCCACAACACTGCTCCATTCACTCAACACGCGGTTCTCTGCAAATGCACTCTTCAATCTGTCGCTATTGCCAATCATTGCCGACAACAACTCGCCAACGGCTATCGGTTCCGTACGTTTCATAGTTCTATTTTATCTGTTCAAAATTACCCTCAGACACCTGCCAAAGTCGATGCTCAAGTGTCATATTATCCAAAATGTTCGACAACCGAACCTTATTGCTGTCCGTTATGAATATCTGTCCGAAACGAGTGTCCGACACTAACTTAATCAGTCGCTCGACCCGCCCCGCATCGAGTTTGTCAAAAATGTCGTCCAACAACAGTATGGGCTTAACCTGCGAGCTGCGCGCAATGACATCATACTGAGCAAGTTTCAGCGCAATCAGAAACGATTTCTGCTCGCCCTGAGAACCAAATCTGCGCAGTTGTCGACCACCAAAGGTCATCGACAGGTCATCGCGATGGACACCAACCGTAGTGTGTTGCATCACACGGTCGCGCTCACGTGACGACTGCAACAACTCTGCCATCGTACACTGATTCAACTGGCTGCGATAGGCCAACTGAACCTCGTCACCACAATCGGCCAGCTCGGAATAGTAACGAGTCACTACGGGCGAAATCTCAGCTATGACCTGTTTGCGCTGCTCGTATATCGACTGACCAACGTCAGACAACTGAATGTCAATCACTTCGAGCAACTCATCGCTCAAAAACGGCTGCTTCAACAGGCGATTGCGCTCGGCAAGCAACTTGTTATACTTCACAACATTATGCAAATAGCTGCGGTCAATCTGAGACACCAGCGCATTGATATATTTTCGACGGTCATCACCCGAATCGTTAATCAACGAAGTGTCATACGGGTGTATCAAAACAACGGGCACTATGCCGATGTGGTCAGCCAGCCGCTCATACTGACGACCGTTGAACTTCACACATTTCGACTCACCACGCTTGAGCGATATGGTAACACGTCGAGGCGAGGTTTCGCACTGGACTGAGTAGCTGCCATCTATCATAAAAAACTCCTCATTGCGACAAATACACTGCAAATCGCTCATTCCCACCGAACTTTTACACATCGACAGCATATAAACCGAATCCAACAGATTTGTTTTTCCCGACCCATTCTGCCCAATAAAGCAGTTAATTTTAGGCGAAAATTGCAACTCCGTCTGAGCTATATTTTTGAAATTCAATATAGTTAACTTATCCAGAAACATTTTTCTTATCAACTTTGATTTTCTCTCAACGCCACGAAATTAACGATTTTTTTCAAAAATATCTACTTTATTGTATAATCTTCAAACAAAAAGTTTTACCTTTGTACCTTAAAAGTAATTAAAGATAATTTGAAAAACAAAAATAATTATGGAACAAAACAAAAAACAAACAAACGAGGAACCTCAGGAAGTCATTGGAAATGCACTTAGCTCGGCTGAAATTTTCCTCAGAGACCACAGTAAAATCTTCTTTGGCATTATCGGCGCAGCTGTAATTATCGTTGCCGGTGTCTTCTGCTACAAGAACTTCGTAGTTCAACCAAAACAGCAAGAAGCGTCTGAACAGATGTACGTTGCTGAACAACTCTTCGCTAACAGCCAATTCGAAGAGGCTCTCAATGGCGATGGCAACAACCTCGGATTTTTGGACGTAATCAAAAAATATGGTTCAACTCCTCAAGGCAACTTGGCTAACCGCTATGCAGGTATCTGCTATATGAAGCTGGGTCAATGGAATGAAGCTATCAAATTCCTGAACCAATACAAATTCAAAAAGGGCGTACCCAATGAAGTGCTCAACGCAATGAACTACGGACTTTTGGGCGACTGTCACGTTCAACTGAATGACTACAAGAGCGCTAAGGAATACTACACTCAGGCGGTCAACTACAGCAACAATATGTTGACTACCCCGATGTACCTCAAAAAACTCGGTATGATTCTTGAGCAACTCAACGAAAACAGCGCTGCTTTAGAGGCTTACAAACGCATCAAATACGAATTTATGAACTCTATCGAGGCTCGCGATATCAACAAATACATCGGCCGTCTCGAACAAAAATAGAGCACTAATAACACTATAACAGGAGGGGGGAGGATACTCATTTGTATTCTCCCTTTTTTAAAACTTAAATCTAAATTACTATGATTGACGAAAAAAAGAACCTTTCAGCTGTAGAGGGTGAAGTTCCATCGGCAAAAGATATGAAAATAGGTATCGCAGTCGCTCATTGGAATAACCAGATAACAGACAAACTGCTCGAAGGTGCAGTAAACACTCTGCTGAGCTACGGCTGCCCGAGCGAAAACATAATTGTGAAAAGCGTACCTGGAACATTCGAATTGACCCTCGGCGCACAACTGTTTGCCGAAAATACAGACGTTGATGCAGTCATTGCTTTGGGTTGTGTTATTCAGGGCGATACTCGCCACTTCGACTTCATCTGCCAGAGCGTAACCGAAGGGCTGACTCAACTCACAATCACGTGGGATATGCCGATGATTTTCGGCGTGCTGACTACCAACACTATAGAACAGGCGCTCGACCGTTGTGGCGGCAGACTCGGCAACAAAGGCGACGAGGCTGCAATCACAGCAATCAGAATGGTAGCGCTGCAAAGAGAGATGCGCGGCAATGCAAATGGAATGATGCTCGACTCTGACGAAGGACTGAATTAACCAATGATATATTCAATCTCCTTGAAGGCCAGCGAGTAGTGATTCTGCTCGCTGTCTTTTATTTGCAGTCGACCACAACTGTCGACCCCTTCGATTTCGGCGCTCAACAACCTGCCATCTGCCAATCTGAACGGATAGCACGAACCATCTTTGCGATACAACTCGGCAGTGTATTGCTCATCAAAATTTGCGCCATCGAGCAACTGTCCGTAATACTCAAAGAAACGCTCAATGAAGCATTTGAGTATTTCGTTTCGGTCAAAATCGTGCACTCCACCACAGACAAGTTTCACAGATGTAGGATTGGGCAACGACGGGTCAAACTCGCTCTGATTAACATTAATGCCGACTCCGATAATCGAGCGCGAAAGATACCGTCCAGACAGGTCGTGCTCAATCAATATTCCGCAGATTTTCTTATCACCGACATAAATATCGTTAGGCCACTTTATCTGAGCCCTAATGCCAACCGACGCGAGCGCATCACATACGGCCATCGCCGTAATCTCGGAAATTTGAAACTGATTTTCAGCCTGCACGCTGCTCGGAAACAGAGACAAAGAAAACATCAAATTTTCACCCTCGGCACTATGCCAATGGTTACCCCTCTGTCCGCGACCGTTGGTTTGATAGTCGGCAATCCAAAGCGTCTCTCTGCAGTCAGTCGACTCTCGAGCAAGTTTATTGGTCGATTCCGTGCGAGCATACCACTCGACCGCCAATCTGTCACAATCTATATCAAATCCGTTAGAAGTCATCTTCATCGGGTTGAGTGTGCAGCTCGACATTAAACGAGTGCTCAGATACCTTAACAACCAAGTCTGCGAAGCGTTCTGCCTCGGAGATAATGCTGCCGAATGCCACTACGGCATTGTGTTGCAACTCGATTTTATCAATATTGAAAAGGTATTTTGATCTGTATTCGTTTCTGAGTGTGTCGATTTCCTGTTCCAACTCATAGACCATCTTCATCGTTTGAGCAACATCTCCCGAATGGCTCTCAACATTCTTGTTCATTATACCGAGAGCCTGCTCAATCAGGTCGAACATTCGATTTACATTCTTGCAAAGTTCTTCGGGCAGTTCAATTCCGAGGTCACGATTCTTCTTGAAACATCGCGCCAAACGGTAGTTAGAGTCTGCCATAGACTCGATATCCGAAATCACCTTCTGCACCGTCTGAATAGACTTGAACGCATCGCCCGAAGATTCGGCATAGGTCTTGGTCAGATAGTTATACATCTCTATCTCGACATTATCGCTTATATTTTCGTAAGTATGGATACGCTCATATAACTTTGTAAATTCATCTTTATCCTTCTCGCCAAACAGACTGCGAACAAAACCGAACATCTGTGTAGCGCTCTGAGCGTATGCCACCAATTCTTTACGCACCTGAACAATAGAGAGTTGCGACGCTGTAACGATACCTCTGTCGAGTTTCTTCAGACTTGAAACCGAGTCCTCCTTCTGCGGCACCAACCTCTTTACACAACGTCCGAGGAAGGCTGTAAACCAAACCAACACCAATGTATTAGTAATGTTGAACATCGAGTGGAACAACGACAGCGCAATCGGGCGCGATTCGGCATACTCAATCGGATTGAGCCCACCGCCCCACTCAACTATCGAAATAATCATTCGCTCGAATCCTCTGAAGATGAGCAGCATCCAGATTACCCCAAATACATTGAACAGCAAGTGCGCCATCGCAGCACGCTTGGCATCGGTATTTGCGACAATTGCGGCGAGGTTGGCCGTAATCGTAGTACCGATATTTTCGCCCAACACCATTGCCAATGCACAGTCGAACGGAATCCAACCATTGTTACACATAATGATTGTGATTGCCATCGTAGCACTCGACGCCTGAATAACAACCGTCAGCAACGTACCAATCAACACAAATATGATTATCGACAGGTAACCCAAATCGCTGAAACTTGAGAGGAATTCCAACCACGACGGGTCGCTCTGCAAGCCGCTCATTGCCTTTTTCATCAGGTCCAGACCCAAGAACAGCATCGAAAAACCGACTACCATCTCGCCCACGGACTTCAGTCTCGGATTCTTTGTAAACATCAGCGGGAATCCCAACCCAATCAGAGGAATTGCCAATGTACCCAAATCGACCTTAAACCCAAAAAGACTTATCAACCAGACTGTTGCCGTAGTTCCGATATTAGCACCCATAATCATACCAATAGCCTGCGTCAGGTTTATCAACCCCGCATTCACGAAACTAACTACCATAACAGTGGTTGCACTCGAAGACTGAACAATGACCGTAATCATCAAACCAACCAGCACGCGCTTAAACACGTTTGAGGTCATTGCAGCCAAAATGTTGCGCAGCTTATCACCCGCAATCTTCTGCAGCGAGTCGCTCATAGTTTTCATTCCATAGAGGAACATTCCGAGCGCCCCGAACATTGTCAGAATCTGAAACAACTGACTATTCATAACGACATTTCTTTTTTGCTATGCGCCCTGATGCGCATAAATTTTTCATTTCCACACTATTTCACGCTGCAAAATTACTTATAAAAAATATATTTCACAACATATTTAATCAGGAAATGTACATTATGCCATTACAATTGTGCTATTACAGCGACTGCAGAAGCCTGCTGAAATTCTTGTAGCTGCCAAAACACACCAATTTATCTTCGGCCGTCAATTCAAAATCCTCGGTCGGGACATTATCAACTACGTTGTCATAAACCGAGGTGCCCAGAAAATTGACACTCTTTTTAGCACGACACACGCACAGAACTCGAATATCAAAATCTTCGGCCAATCTCAGCTGACTAACACGCTGACCAACAAGCGACTCAGGAACCTGAAACTTCTGAACATAATAGTTCGAATCTATCATAAACGACTCGAGTCCAACACCCGAATCGAGCGAATGAACCAACATTCGGGCTGAGGCCTCTTCCGGATTCAAGACTCGGTCTATGGCGAATGCCTGCAACACTCCGGTGTGGATATTGTCTATCGCGCGAGCATAGATATGCTTTACACCCATCTGCTTGAGCATCGCCACTACCTTTATCGAGTCACCAAAATTCTCGCCTATGGTCACAATAACCACGTCTGACTCCATCAACGGCAGTCGGCTCAGCGCAAGATTATCGGCTGCATCCAAACGATAGGCTATCGTAACCTTGTCCTTCACGGCATCAACTTTAGACATCTCGATATCTGCGGCTACCACCTCGTGACCCAATGCAGTCAGCTCCTCGGCCAACACCCGACCAAAATTGCCAAGACCTATGATTGTAAATTTCATATTATTATCTCCTTATGTTATTATCACATCATCTTTCGGGAAGTCATAATCCAACTCATCTTCTCGTTTGACCACGCCTAATATCAGGGTAATCAGCCCTATTCGGCCAACGAACATCAAAATAGCAACCACGATTCGTGAAGCCATTCCCAATTGGTCGGTCACTCCAAACCCCAACCCTACGGTGGTCAGCGCAGCCATAGCCTCATAAAACAGCTCCTTTAGCCCCATCTGAGGCTCGAGTATCGTGAGCACAAAGACTGCTACGCCCAAAACCAATATCGACATCAGTATCGTGGCATTGGCTCGATTGACCGATGCCTGATTGAGTTCACGACCAAAGACCTCGACCTTGCGGCGCTCGCGAATGACCGCCCAGAGATTTATCACAGCTACGGCAATGGTGTTCACCTTTATACCGCCGGCTGTAGATTGGCTGGCTCCGCCAATCCACATCAGAAACGTAATGAGCACCAGCGACGGCATACACAACTCACCGATGTTGGTGACTCCGAAACCAGAGGTTCGCGGATTGACCGACATAAAAAAGCTCATCACCAATCGGTCTAATGTGCTGCCCTGAAAGTTGTTCCACTCGAAGATGGCAAATCCCAATGTCCCAACGACAAGCAACAGCGCCGTAGTGCGCAGAACAATCATACTGTTCAGATTCCACAAGTGCGGACTGCGACGCAACTTAACCTCGTGGTGTACAATCTTTTTAATTATATTTTTAAGGTAAAAACCTATCACACGCATAAAATTCTCGAGTATAGGAAAACCGATACCACCCAACACTACCAAGCCCGAAACAGTGAGCATCAACAAGTTGCTGCCCAACAACAGTGGCGATGACACAAGCGGAGTCTCTACGACAAAACCCGCATTACAAAAGGCCGAAATGCTGTGAAACAGCGCGTAGCCCAGCTCCTGATGCAACTCGAGTCCCACACGCCCGTGAATCTGCAACCAGATGCAAACAAAGCCGATTGTCTCGATTATGGCCGTAAATCCCATAATACGCCACAGTGTGCCAAACAGCGACCCAAACTGCTTTGAACCAAATATATCACTGAGCATCATCTGATTATATATCGAGCGATTGCCCATAAAAAACGTAGCAAAGAAACTTGTCAGAGTCATTAATCCCAACCCTCCGACCTGCATCAATAGACATATCACAGCGAGTCCAAGCGTGGTAAAGGTCTCTGTCAGATTGAGCGGAGTGAGCCCCGTAACACAAACCGCACTTGTAGAAATGAACAGAGCGTCGGTAAGCCCAATGCCATTATAGGTGGAATTTGGCAGAAGCAACATACCTGCTCCCATCAAAATAACCATCAAAAAACTGATTACAAATATCTTTGACGGATTGGTCTCGTGTTTCATTATCCCGACAAAGACGTCTGACAACTCGAGCACCGATATCAAAATCAACACCAATGCCTGGTAATAGTCGTGCTTGAGCAGTGCCCAAACCGACTCCCAAAACGGAGTCCCCGCCGTAGTGAATATATCTGGCAGCAACATCAGGAACAACATTCCATAGACCACAGATGCAATCCAACTCATACGATTGCCCCTCAACTTTTTGGTCGACAGCAATTTGACCACACTGAAGAGCATAAACAGATAGACAATCTTGTCGATGACCATCTGGATTGACTCCTGAGTTCGAGCCGCCACGTCAAATCCTATCAAATAGACCAACAGCAACAGTGACACTACACTAAGTACAGCGACTCCAACAACCGAAATACGCCTTATCAGGTAGAGATAAGGTGCTAAATATTTCTTGATATATTTGAATAGTAATGACATTACATAAAACTACCTGAAACCCTGAGCCGTAATATCTATCATCTCGCCATCAGGTGTAGTCAACTTAACGCCTCGGTCAGATGACACTATATAACCTATCTGCTCGATGCCGCCGATTCCAAGAATTTTTTCTCTATCCTCGAGTCTAACCGTGAACATCATCTCGTAATCTTCGCCACCATTCATTGCCGAGATAACCGGGTCGGTGTGCAACTCTTCAGCCATTTTGAATGTTTCGCTGGCTATAGGCAGTCGCTCGAGGAAAACCTTTGCGCCCACGCCCGAAGCTCGGCAAACCTGCAACAGGTCTGAAGCGAGTCCATCGCTGAGGTCTATCATCGAGGTGGGCTGCACTCCTGCATCGGCCAGCAACTTAGATAGATGCAGCGGAATCTCGGGTCGCAACTGACGACGCAACAGATAGTCATAACCTGCGAATTGTGGCTGAGGATTTGCAACATCTTTCAGTGCTCGCGACTCTCGTTCAAGCAGTTGCAAGCCCATATATGCTGCGCCCAAGTCGCCCGTAATGCAAATTACATCATTGACCTGCGCCCCCGCGCGGTAGCAAATCTTATCCTTATCCACTCGGCCGACACAGGTAACTCCAATCGAGAGTCCCGTCATAGATGAGGTAGTATCGCCACCAACGAGGTCTACGCCATAGAACTTACAACCCAGACGGACTCCCTCATACAGCGCATCAATATCCTCAACCGAGAATCGAGCCGATACGCCCAACGACAGAGTCAACTGTTGCGGAGTACCGTTCATTGCGTAGATGTCGGCTACGGCTGCAGTGACCGCCTTGTATCCCAAGTGTTGCATCGGTGTATAAACCAAGTTGAAGGCAATACCCTCGAGCAACAACTCGCTCGACACCAGCATATAATAATCACCTGCATCAATTACCGCAGCATCATCGCCAATGCCTTTAACGGTAGAATTTTGCTGCATTTCAAATTTTGCTCCCAAGCGGTCAATCAGACCAAATTCGCCCAACTCTGCAATATCTGTCTTTTTATCTGTACTCATCTTATATCCTTGTATTCTAATCCAACTTAATATTCATCGCTTTATACTTCTCCGAATTGCCTCCAAATCCTTTTTCATTTTTTCATTTTCGGCTCTGTTTTCAGCCTGAATCTTCAAATACTTCTCAAGTTGTTTCTCCGTAAGTTCCGCCTTAATTTTCTCTTCCAGACTATTGTCAAGTGCCTTATATTCTTCCGAATCTTTCAATCTCTTAGCCACCAACACACGCTCCTTAGCCACAGACTCCTTCACAATCTGACGTATCTTTTCACACTGTTGATCAGTCAATTTCAAATCGCTCTTCAAACTTTTCACTTCAACTTCGGCAAACTGATCGTCGGTCACTATCATTATCGTACTATCTGTAATAGGATCTACCAGCAGCAAATCCACACTATCACCCATAAGCGTTATCGTCTCCATAGTAATCTCTTTCGACGGCGGCACAAATTTATCAATGTAATTATTGACTATATCCTCCATCGCCGCATCATATCGCTGTTGTTGAGCCTCAGGCCATTTCTTGTATCCATACACTTTACCAATCATTTCAGGAAACATATTCAAGGCCCAACGTATCAACTTCTCAACCGACCCCTCAAACTTCACAACCTTCTCTTTCTTTTCGGATTTATTAACATTCAAATCCTGAGCACTAACACCCAATGTCAACATCGAAGCCAACAAAATTAAAATCACTCTCATTCCAGCACATTTTTTAGATTAAACAATTTGAACGCAAATATAATAAAAATATCTTCAATTTTGCCATTAGCCGCACGATTAATCACACCTCACACAAAAGCGAAAAGCCCACCTTGACAAGGCGGGCTCTCAACAATTAACAAACTACATTAAAATTCTAGTAGTTATTTTTCTTTGGTTCGAAGTATGCTTGCGGGTGCAGACACGCCGGGCATTTTTCCGGAGCCTTCTTGCCACGGTGAACATATCCGCAATTGCGACATTGCCACTCGATTTCATCTTCCATTTCAAAGAAGTTTCCAGATTTCAATCTCGACAACAACTTCAGGTAACGAGCTTCGTGTTCAGCCTCAACCTTAGCAATCATTCTGAATGTAGTTGCAATTTCAGGAAATCCCTCTTCGTCTGCAATGTCTGCAAATTCGGGATAGAGGTCTGCCCACTCTTCATTTTCACCCTCAGCAGCTGCACGCAGATTGTCAGCCGTTGTCGAAATCACGCCCGCAGGATAGCTCGCCGTAATCTCAACCATTCCACCTTCAAGATACTTGAAAAAACGTTTAGCGTGTTCTTTTTCCTGTTCGGCAGTCTCCATAAAGACGCCTGCTATCTGTTCATATCCCTCTTTCTTTGCAGTGCTAGCAAAGAATGTATATCTACTACGCGCTTGCGATTCTCCTGCAAATGATTTCAACAAATTTTGTTCGGTTCTTGTACCTTTAATGCTCTTTTTCATATCCAAATATTTTTTAGTTATTCTTTAAATTTCACACTGCAAAGTTAATTTTACTTTTCTTATTCACAAATTTTTACCAATTAATTATTCCTATCAGGCAATAAACACAAATTATAGTTTACCAATATCGTGCCGCAGTCGAGTTTTTTGCGTATATTTGCATTATGAGTGAATCGCTGAAAATACTGAAAACTATCTGGGGTTATGAAGATTTCAGGCCGCTGCAACGCGAAATTATCGACTCGGTAAACGCCGGAATCGATAGCGTAGCGCTAATGCCTACTGGCGGAGGAAAGTCGTTGACATACCAGATTCCGACTCTCGCCAGAGAGGGAATCTGCATTGTTATTACGCCTCTGATTGCACTGATGAAAGACCAGGTCGATGCGCTGAGAAAGAGAGGAATACTCGCAGCCGGAGTGCATAGCGGAATGTCACTGCAAAAAATCGAAAATACATTAGACAACTGTCTGTGGGGCGATTACAAATTTCTGTACATCGCACCCGAGCGAATCTCAAGCCCGACGTTTCTGTCGCGATTTGCCGAAATGAATGTATCGCTGATTGCCGTAGACGAGGCTCACTGCATCTCGGAGTGGGGTTACGACTTCCGCCCAGCATATCTCAAAATCAGCACCCTGAGAGAGTTCAAACCTGAAGTTCCGATTCTGGCTCTTACGGCATCTGCCACGCCAAAGGTACTCGACGAAATTGTACAATACCTCAAACTGCGCACTCCCAAAATCCACAGAATGAGTTTTCGCCGAAAGAACCTGAGCTACGTAGTGCGCCAAACCGAAGACAAACAAGGTATGTTGCGCCATATTTTGCAGAATGTATCCGGCTCGGCAATAGTCTATGTCCGCAGCCGCAAACGTACCGAACAACTCAGTCAGTGGCTCACACAAGAGGGCATCGAGGCGCTGCCCTACCACGGGGGTATGGACAACTTCACAAGGTCTAACCATCAGGAGGCGTGGCTCAACGGCTCGTCGAGAGTAATCGTAGCCACAAACGCCTTCGGTATGGGTATCGACAAACCCGACGTGAGAGTGGTGATTCACTATGACCTGTGCGAGTCGCTGGAGGCATACTACCAGGAGGCTGGTCGTGCAGGTCGTGATGGCAAACCTGCATTCGCAGTGCTGATTTCGTCCGATGCAGACCGCGCTACGATGAAAAGACGGCTGGCTTTGGAATTCCCCGACATTGACGCCATAAAGCAGATATACGACAAAATCTTTATCTATCTGAATTTGGCATACGGTGTGGGCGGCGGAATGAACAAACAGTTCGATTTGAACAATTTCTGCAAACGATACCGATTCTTCCCTCAGACGGTGATAAATGCAATAGACATTCTCGAAATCAACGGATACCTGAAAATCAGCGAGCCGATTGACAACCCTACTCGAATTATGTTCGAGTGCAGCCGCGACGAGCTGTATGACATTAAATTCGCAGACAAACAACTCGACCGACTAACCACTCTGTTGCTGAGGAGCTACCCAGGAATTTTCTCGGAATTCAAAAACATAAACGAAAAACAATTGGCCTCGGCAATGGGCTGCGATCCGCAAACGATAGCCGAACTGCTGTTGAAACTCTCTCGACAACGGACTATAAAATATATTCCCGGCAGCAACTCGCCAATGCTACTGATCATCGAAGACCGAATCCCTCCAGAACACCTGTTCATAACACCAAAGAGTTATGCCATTCGCAAAGAGCTCACCCTGCTGAGAAACGAACAGATGCTCGATTACGCAGAGCTATCCGAGGGGTGTCGTAGTCTGGCGCTGCAAAACTATTTCGGCGACCAAAGCACCGAACGCTGCGGAACGTGCGACCTTTGCCGAAATCAACGCAAAAAACCAATAGAGACTATTGATAACAAAATAATTGAAATTCTGAAAACAAGCCCAATGGATATCAAGCGTCTTGTTCAGGAGGTTCGTGCCGAGTCGGAGTTGACTGTGGAGAGAATTGGCGTGATGTTGGAAAATGAAGTTCTGGCTCAAGATAAAAATGGAATCATTTTCGTAAAGCACAATATCAAAGCCAGCAACTGAGTTATTATTGCAATGTGTCTGAAGTCTTACATATTTATCATAGCGTTACTTGTGGTGACGTTGGATTCGATTGCACAATCGAAACCTCAGCATATTGCACATCTCGACTCGCTGGCAAATATCAAGATTGATGAAAAATCTGAAGATTTCTACCGAAAAATAAATCTCGGCGGCAAGAAGTTTTCCAATTTGCTGTTCAGGTCGCTATTTATCACCGAGGACTCGACTCTATACAGACAGCCCAAGAAAGAGATATTCGTAGATGAAGATTATTGGAAAGAGTTCAACGGAAAAATAATCGAAGAGATAACCATCACTCCTCTGAACGTCTTCCCCGGAGCCGACTCGCTGATGACCGGATTCCAAAAGTTAGCCAATAAAACCCACGTCACAACTCGCCAGAACACAATCAGACGCCATCTGCTGTTTCGGGTCGGAGATGTGTTCGATGCACACCGTGTAGCTGCGACTCAAAGTTATCTGCGCGAACTCGACCTATTCTCGAACGTGACGATAATAGTGACTCCAGCCTATTACAGCTCGAACCACGTAGACATAAACATAATAACCAATGACAAGTGGAGTCTCGGCATTGATGTATCCACTCCGAGAATCAACCGATTATACACAGAATTCTACGACAACAACCTGCTGGGACACGGCATAAGTGTGCAGTTCAGAACCTGTTTTCACACTCAGGGAGCCATCTACGCCGGAAACCAAATCGGCATAGATATCCCCAATCTGTATGGGTCGTTCACCGATTTCAACTTCGTGGCAGGCCGCAGCTATGACAGATATATAATAGGCTCGGAAACAAACAAAAATATCATTACTGCCGGAAGCTGGGGTGGCGGTATCTCGGGCAAGAGCGAACGTTGGGACTACGACTTTCTGACCAGCGACTCGACACACACAATATCAAATTCAACCGCAAGTGCGTGGGTTGGAAAATCGTTCAGACTAAAAAACAACAATGCGCTATTTATTGCATTATCAGGCGAATACACAAAATTTCACCTCAGGCCAGAGGTGAATCAGGACTACAACTCGATGTTCCACAACCGCAAGATAGGATTAGTGTCCGTAGGGCTTTATAACGAGAAATTCTACACAGGGCGCTACATCTACGGATACGGACGAACCGAGGACGTGCCATACGGCTATAACCTGACCCTGACCAGCGGATATTTGTCTTGTGAATTTGACAACCGATTTTACATTGGCAGTTCAGCCACTATGAGTTACCCGACACCTATCGGCCACCTGCATCTGGCAGCCGAATTCGGCACACGATTCAACTCACGACAAATGTGCCAGACAAATATGAATTTAGGATTTAATTGGTTTTCGACGCTCTTTTCAATAGGTCGGGCATCAGTCGGACGTCAATTTTTATCCTGCTGGTTGACAATGGGATTCAACCGCTCGGAAGGCGAAGGCGAACACATCGGATTCACCTACGACTACTCGCCGCGCGACCTGAGCCGCAGAAATCTGTTCGGCACAAAACGACTGTTGGTCAAATCCGAAACCGTACTCTTTTCGTCGCTGCACACCTATGGATTTCAGTTTGCATTTTTCAGTTTTGCCGATGCTGCGTGGTTAGGCGATGGTGCGATATTCCGAAACGACTTTTTCAGCTCCGTAGGGCTCGGCATAAGGATTAAAAACGAGCGACTAATCTTCAGAACTATACAACTGAGAATAGCAATCCCGTTCTACAAGAACGGGATTTACCGAGGTCACTATATTCATCTGTCGCAGGAGCCGAAACTAAAATCGCCTCACCTAAGACCCTCTGCGCCACAGATATTGCCTTTCAGATAGCAACTAATTCTTATAAAAATATTTATACCAATCTGTGGTTTTGTAGATGTTCATCGTAGCTTCAGGCTCGTTGGTCATCGGGACAAACATCGACAGACCACAAAACTTCTTAACCACAATGTCGCGATTTTTATAATCGCCCTTCCACAAGGTTTCAGTTGCATATTTTGCGGGGATTGCCTTATTCAGCAAATTATTGAAATTATCGAGTTCAGAGGCATCTTCTCCCTCACACAGATGGTCGATGAAATCAGCCATATCATACGCAAAGTGATTACCATACGAAGTTCTGTCAAACCACTGCATTGTAGTCAAATCGACTGTCTTATCGCTATACTTATTAGCCAGACGTTTCATTTCGGCAGCCACAGACTCGAGCCTCTGACAATCCACAACGGCAATCGTTGCGCTGCGGTCATAAGCTCTTGACTTTTCGCTGTATGTCTTGTAATATTTATAGGCAACTGCTTGCAGATAAGACTTATCGTCTGAAAAGAAATCCTCAATAACCTTACTGTATGGCAGCCCCTCAGTAAGCACCTCCGCAGCCGAAGCCATAAAGTATTTACACTTTTTTCTCAATGGCCACACAACTTCGACTGCACCCATATAGCAGGCATCAAACGCAATAAAATCGTAAGCGTTATCGGGCAGAATCGAAGCAATGGTTTCTGCCGAAATGCCCGAAGTTGACAAATTGTCCACGCCAAAATTTTTGGTCATCGGGTGTGGGCTATCGCTATCAGCTACGTCTGCTCGAGTCGCAAAAACATTCTTGGGCAACCAACCAAAACCGTGTGACCAAAAAATCACACCATTCGACGGTGCTGGATACCTCTCACGCACCTCTGCAAGTACGTTAGCCATAACATCGGGTTGCAGCGAATTTTGAGCCGGATAACTCTTAATCAGCTTCTTGCCGTTTTTATCGATTCTATACAGGCACGGATTTTCATTCGGTGTCGATACATAAACAATCAAATTATCACTCTCCAGATTACAATCCGCAGCACCATAGACCATATCGTTCATATTCATCTGAGCATACCCACTGAGGTCGTTATTTGCTGCAATATACACCAGCACCGTTCTTTTAGCAGCTGGTGCATCTGAATCGCCACCTTCACTACAACCGTATGCAAACACGATTACGGCCAACATCAACACTGATTTTAAAAACTTTGCCATCTCTTTAAACTCTTATAATCTGAAAAAAGGGGTAGAATCATTTTTCGCCCTACCCCATCATTCTGTTTTTGAACTATGTTCGACTATTTCTGAGCAGCTTCCTGTGCTTTGTATTTTTCATTCAAACCGCGAAGAACTTCTGAAGTAACGTTCAATTTCGGGTCTGCATTCAAAATCGGGCTACCATTTGAAGTGCTGATAATCATCTTATACTTGTAATCCTTATTGAATTCTTTCAAGTATTCGATAATACTATGGTGAATTTGGTTCATCATCACGCGTTCTTCTTCGCTCAATTCGCCAACCTTTTGGTCGCGATATTGCAGCAACTCGTTTTGGCGTGCCTGCAATGAATTTTGCATTTCGATAGCCTGAGCACGTGTCACCAAACCTTTGTTGACTTTCTCTTCAAAGCTGCGAGCATCTTGGTTCAACTTTTGACTCTTAGATGTCAATTCTGCTTCAACCTTGCTTGACTTAGCCTCGAACTGAGCTTTCAGGTTGTAGTACATTGCATAGTTCGTAACCAATGTATCAATGTTAACATAGACGATTTCGCCGCTGTTAACTGATGCTGGTTTCTGAGCCTCTGGAGCCACATTAGTTTGATTCGTTGATTGACAGCTGCTCATCACAACAAGCATTGCCACAGCCAAGATTGAGAACAATTTTAATACCTTCATATTTTTACTTTATTAAATTTCCAAAACACAAAGATATGATTTTATTTTCATATAATGAAAAATTTCACTTTTTTTCTTAAAATTTATGAACATCAGGGGTATTCCCGAGAAAAAATTGTAACTTCGTAGCCTAAATATCGAATCGAATATGGCAAAAAGATATAACGAAAAACCTAATCCAAGCCGAGTTGTTGGAGAGGTTAGCAACGAATTGGGCACCATTCCACCTCAGGCGCTCGACCTTGAAGAGGCGGTGTTGGGTGCGCTGATGATTGAGAAAGAGAGTATCCTGAAAGTTCAGGAGATTCTCAAACCCGAATCGTTCTATAAAGAGGTACACCAGATTGTCTATCAGGCAATTCTGGATTTGTCGTCGCAACTCGAGCCTGTCGACCTTTTCACTGTTTATCAGCAACTGCTCAGAAAGAACAAGCTCGAAGAGGTCGGAGGACGTTCGTTTCTGGTGTCGCTGACTCAAAAAGTGGGGTCGGCTGCGCACATCGAGTTCCACGCCAAAATCATCGCTCAGAAGTTCGTGCAGCGCGAACTTATCCGAGCGTCTACAGATATTCAGCGTCGTTCGTTCGACCCCGATACCGATGTCACTGACTTGATTGAATTTGCTGAAGGTGAGATATTTAAAGTCGCATCGGGCAATATCAAACGCGATGTTCAAGACTCGAAGAGCATCATTGCTCAAACTCTGCAACGCATCGAAGAGGCTCGCAAACGACCCGAAGGAATCAGCGGTGTTCCCTGCGGATTCACCGACAT
>JAZOQL010000008.1:0-5700 GCA_045656065.1 Rikenellaceae bacterium
ACAAAAACTATGTCAACTTTAGATTTTTCACAAATTATAGCCGCCAAACTCAACGGTGAGGATGTAATCCGCATCACGGACACTGTGAACACCCTTTGGGAACTGAAACCCGCGTTCACGGACTATCTCTCGTTCACCGACACGAGCGGCGCGGCGAACAGATTCGCGCTTTCACGTGTAGGCGCGGTTTCATCACTGCCCGCTGTCAGCATCGAATACTCGTTTGACAAAACCAATTGGCAGACTTGGGTTGAGGAAAATTCCACAAGAACGCTTACAATCCCCGCAAACGGGACTGTCTATCTGCGTGGCAACAACCAATCGTTCAATATAAACAGCGATGACAACCGCTACACGTTCGGTTCAAGCGGCAATGTCGCTGCTGGCGGCGACATTGTGTCTTTGGTAAGTGCTGACGGCACGGCAACGGCTTTGCCCAACTATTTCTGCCGTGGAATGTTCAAAGGTATGACAACGCTGACAAAAGCACCGAAAATAGGTGCTGCATCGTTAGGTCAATCGTCCTGCCGCGCTATGTTTGACGGCTGCACCAACCTCACTGATGTCAGTTTGGTTGACTTTTCAAATATCACAATAGGCAACGGCTCTTGCTATTGGATGTTCCGTTCAACGGGAATCACGGCTGCTCCGCCGTTGACTGTATCTAATATGAACTCCACCTGCTGCTACGGTATGTTCACGGACTGTTCGTCTATGACAACCGCAGCCAATGTCCATTTGAATGCAACAACTTTGAGCAACTACGCCTACGGTGAAATGTTCAGAGGCTGTTCAAGCCTTGTTACACCACCGTCATTTACACAGTCTCCTCTTACACTTGACGGTGTGCAGTGCTTGAGCGGTATGTTCAGAGACTGCACTTCGTTGACCGCAACCCCGACTCTCACCATAGGCTCGTTCAACACGACACAGAATTTCCATTGCGCAAGTATGTTCTACGGTTGCACGTCCTTGGTTGACGCAACGGCATTGGTTATTGAAGCGTCTGCCCTCGGATTAGGCACTTTCAAGCAGATGTTCGATGGTTGCACCGCTTTGACAGCAGCCCCCGAAATCAAAGCCACAACATTGGCTGACGGCAACGGCGACATACACAACGGCTCTTTGGCTTATATGTTCAGAAACTGTTCAAGCCTTGCCAATATCAAGGTGGCATTCACGGATTGGGATTCTGACGCTGCAACCAACAACCTATACGCATTTGGTTGGGTCAGCGGTGTCGCGGCGAGCGGTGTGTTCGAGTGTCCTTCAGCATTGCCCGTGATTGTAGATACAAACCACATTCCTACGGGTTGGCGCGTTGTGAACACGGACGGTCAGCGTAGCCAATACTTCGGAATCAACGATGAGAGCGGTTCAGCCAACACAATCAAACTAATAGGCAGCAGCGGCAGCGTTGAGGCTTCATCCGACAACGGCACTACTTGGAATACCGTAACGGCTTCGTCTGCGGGTACGGAGATTGCGCTGCCCGCGAACGGAAGGGTCATTTTCCGCCACACGGGTTCTATGCAGGGTATGAAGTTCGCCGCAACGGGTTCTCACAGCGCGAGCGGCAACATCTGCTCATTGACCCACGGAGACAACTTCAGCGGCGATTTGACCGCCTCAACGGGCTACTATTTCGGAATATTCGAGGGCGACACCAACCTTTCGAGCGTTGCGAACTTGTGTTTCGAGAGTCTGTCCGTTCTTCCCGACCAAGGTTTGAGAAGGACTTTCAAGGGTTGCACCTCGTTGGCTGACACCCCTAACTTGAAGCACATAACCGCGATAGGTCAGAGGGAGTTTCAAAACTGCTTTGACGGCTGCACATCGCTGACAAAGGGAGTTGAGATTCCTTTGGTGACGAATGTCGGATATTCCGCGTTTTACGAGGCTTACAAGAACTGCACGTCATTGGTTGACTGCGGTGATTTGAGCGGTGTGACAAGTATCCGTTTGGAGGGGGGTGTGTTCAGTTATGCTTTCAGCGGATGCACAAGCCTGCGCAGGGGCGTTGACTTGAGCGGAATAACAACGTCTTCGGGCGGTTCGCAGACTGTTGCTGCCCAATTGGGTAATATGTACACGGGATGCACCAAACTGTTCGAGGCTTGGACTCCGTTCATAGCAGACAATTCAGCACTGCCATCGAATTTTGTGAACAACTGCGCTTCATACGGTGTAGTCCATACCAAGGCTACCGTAACAGAGCCTTCGGCGAGCGGAAGCGCACTTCCATCGGGTTGGGAGGCTACGCAGGACATAGCGGGAAGCGATGAAGACGACTACTTCACAATAACCTGCCAATTCAAGTACACTTCGGGCTACAGCACGGCATATCTCTATGGAAGCGATGGAAACGGTGTTGACATATCCACTGACGGAGGCACTACTTGGGAAACCAAGACCATTGACAGCAGCGGCAGGGTGTCGCTTTTCATTGCATCCAATGTCGGCGATTCGTTCAGAGTGCGCCACACGGGTTCGATGGAAGGTCTGAAATTCAGCGTAAGATACCCGCACAGCGTCAGCGGCAACATATCCTCCCTCACACACGGGGACAACTTCGCGCAAAGCGGACTTGAAATGCCGAATGTGGCGTTCAGCGGTCTGTTCAACGAGGACAGCGGCAGGGGCAGGCTCATTGACGCTTCCGAACTCTATATGGGCGCATACAATGAACTTTCTTGGATGTGCTGCCAAACTATGTTCTACAGTTGCACACACCTGCTTTACGCGCCCGATATGAGTATGTTCTACACAATGCTTGACAACCAATGCTGCGACCAAATGTTCCAAGACTGCAAGTGCCTTTCCGAAGGTGTTGACTTGGGTAACGTGGATATGGTTCATTGGCGCGGCTGCTTCGGTATGTACAGCGGATGCTCGCAGTTGGACAAGGCTGTGCTGCCTAACTTGGACGAAAAGACGGATGTTGATTGGTGGAGTTCATTCGGCGACTTCCTTGACGGGACATACAGCAGCGGCGAACTTGTCGCCGACTACTCTTGGAACGGTCATATCCCTATGTCCGACACCAACATCGTTCCGAGCGGTTGGAGCGTGAAATGGCTAAACACACCAGTTACTGTTGTATCGGCAAACGGATATGTGACGGCTACGCCTCTTATCCAAGGAGACACATTGGAATACAAGGTGAACAGCGGCTCTTGGAACACCTATTCTACACCTCTCACTTGGGATTCGATAGGTGTGAACAACACAGTCACGTTCAGAGAAATGCACGATGGTTCTGAATATGCGCAGGCAACGCTTACGCTGACAGTCCAAAACTGCACTACACCTACGATAACCAACAGCGGTACAACCGTAACCATAACGGCTGCAAACGATTCCTACGCAAACGCTTCAATCTACTACACGACTGACGGTTCTACCCCTACTTCAAGTTCAACTCCTTACACAGCACCGTTCACTGTAAATTACGGAACAACCGTGAAGGCTATATCAGTTCCTGCCAACACCACTTGGTACGCTCATTCCGAGGTGGATATGCTGACTGTCATAAACGGTCAGTTCCTTGACTGCGTTTACAATGTTGAAATGAGCGGAAGTTTCCCGCTTGAAAACTGCGTTGACACGGGAATACTGCTTACCAACGACATCAAGTTCAGAGCCGAACTGTACGGAGCGGGGCTTTCAAACGGCTATGTGGCTGTTGGAAACTACACGCCGTCAGAGGAACTCCGAATCTTCTTCCTTGGTGTACTCTACTGCGATTGGGGTGCTTCCAACCGCGTCACTCACAGTTTCGACTACAGCGAAGGCTCGGAAATAGACTTGACGGTTGACAAGACTTCCTGCTACGACAATATCAATGAAACCTACCTTTGGGATGACAATGACGGAAACTACGATGACTCGGCTAATCTCAACTGCGTCATAGACACAACTTCCGTCAAGTTCAGACGTTTGAGGATTTGGAAACCCGTGAACGGTGTTGACACCCTCGTTTTTGACGGTCGTGCGGCACTTGTGAACGGTGTTTACGGAATCTACGATATGGTGAGCAACCAACTGTTGACGAACTCGAATATAACTATGACGGGAGAATAAGACTATGGCTATAACAGACAAAATATTAGAAATACTCAACGCCTTGGCGAGCGGCAACGACCCGCTCGTCAAGACCGTCATCCACGCCAATGCGTTTGACAGCAATGTCCGTTTGGACAGAAACGAGACACCCGCAGCCATTCTCTATATGATAGAGGGTTGGAGCGTTGACGTTTCGACAGCGTTCAAGCGCAAGAGCGTTGACATTGAGGTATTCTTCTGCGAGAGATACCAACTGAACGCCAAGGGCGAGGTCATTCAGCAGGTGCTTGACACCGTTGAACCGATTTGTGACGAGTTCATATCGCTCGTTCTGTCCGAAAGGTCTTGGGAGGTGTCAGAAATCAAGGCACAGACCGCCTATGGTAAATTCGACTGCAACACCGCAGGGTATTCAATTCAGATGAAACTTACCGAGCGGCAAGGTCAGTGCTTATAAATACTATTGGAGTTTTTTCCAGATTCTTTGTAATTTACGTTGTTTTCCGAGGGGGTTCGCTCCCTCGGTTTTTTGTGCGGTTTCGGGGATTTTTATTATATTATTGTAAACAACACTATGGAAAAGGAAATTTGGAAAACAGCCGTTGTTGATGGAGTTGAAAATTCGAGGTACAAAGTGAGCAGTTTCGGGCGGATTATTTGCTTGAAATGGCATAGAACGGGAAAGCCGAGGCTTTGTAAGTTGAGCGTTGATTGTTACGGATATTTGCAGGTAGGAATTGACCGCGTGATGAAAAAGGTTCACCGCCTTGTCGCCGAAGCCTTTATCCCTAATCCCGAAGGCAAACCCTGCATTGACCACATTAACACCGTTCGTACAGACAATCGCGTTGAGAATCTTCGGTGGGCAACACTCTTGGAAAACAACAGCAATCCGTTGACAAGAAAACATCAAAGCGAGAACGCACCTTGGCTTGGTAAATTAGGTGCTGAACACAACACCTCTATTACAATAGTTCAGTTGGATTTGAACGGAAAATTCATCAAAAAATGGGCTTGTGCAACAGAAGCGTCTCGTAAACTCGGAATACACCATCAAAGCATCAACGCTTGTTGCCGTGGCAAACTCAACAAAGCAGGCAGTTTCAAATGGATGTATTATTCTGATTGGCTAAAACTCCAACACAAGAATCCGTCAGACATCAAGCCGCTGTTCTAATAATATGTCGCTATAAATAATGTATGGCTGACATTAAGAAAATAATTTTAAAAATCAAGAAATGGGAGGGTGGTTACTCAAACCATCCTTCAGACCGTGGAGGTTGCACCAAAGCAGGTGTGACGATAGCCACGTTTCGCAAATATTATGGTGCGGACAAGACCTGCGAAGACCTCAAAAAACTGACTGACGAGCAATGGCTTCATATACTGAAGAATGGATATTGGGACAAAATGCAGGCTGACAAAATCCAATCACAATCGTTGGCGAACCTCTGCGTGCAATTCTGTTGGGGTTCGGGTGTAGTTACCTCAATTAAGAAGATTCAGTCCTGCCTCGGTCTCACGGTTGACGGCATTGTGGGCGCGAAAACACTCGCAGCCCTCAACGGTGACGGCTCAATTCAGTATCACAAACAAGTGTTCGACAAACTGTGGGAAATGCGGCGTTTGTGGCTC
>JAZOQL010000009.1:0-1175 GCA_045656065.1 Rikenellaceae bacterium
TGGCTCACAGAACGACATGGCTACGATCCGACTTTCTTGTATTTAGCAATGTTTTTGTCCGTTTTGAGTGTTCGGCCACCAAAAGCCAGCACACGTCCGCTGACGGTGTGAATCGGGAACATAACTCGGCCGTAGAAACGGTCGGTCAGTTCCTCATAGCCGTCGCGTTTGAACGAAAGTCCCGTGCCTAGCAGAAACTCCTCCTTGAATCCCGCTTTGAGTGCTGCGGTCGAGAAGGTAGAGTAACCTTCGGGGCAGTAACCCAAACCGAATTTTTCGATTGTGGCATCTGTGAAACCACGCTCGCGGAAGTAGCTGAGTCCGATGTTGCGTCCGTCGGCTGTTTGGGTCAGCGCATTCTTGAAATAATCTGCCGCCCAGCCGTTGAGTACCATCATACTCTCGCGGTTGTCGTTGCGTTTTATCTCCTCGGGGGTACGCTCCTTTTCGTGAACTTCGATGTTGTACTTTCGTCCCAGATACTTGATTGCGTCCACATAGTTCATACCCTCGTGTTCCATCACGAAGTTGATTACGTTGCCACCCTTGCCACAGCCGAAGCACTTGAACACACCCTTGGCGGGCGACACCACAAACGACGGTGTCTTCTCGGTGTGGAACGGGCAGCAGGCCTGATAGTTGGCACCCTGACGACGCAGCGTGACAAAGTCGCCGATAACATCCACGATGTCGGCAGCCGCATAAATTCGGTCTATGGTCGCTTGGTCAATCATTTGTTACAAGGTGTGTTAAAACTGTAAATCTGCAATCTCCGTGGCGGAAACGATTACTGCCCGACGACTCACAATTACAATAAAAACGCAGAAACTTTGCAGTCTTTCCGCAAAAAACATTATATTTGTGAGCGCAAGCACTTGCGTTTAAGTAGCCCCGACGGGAATCGAACCCATATCACAGGAACCGGAATCTTGCATTCTATCCATTGAACTACGGGGCCACAACACAATGTGCAAAGATATACAAAAAAAATACAACTACAACTATTATGCAGACCGAATGGAATCGTATTGAGCAGATTATCAGTTGGACTGGAATGAGCATAAATTCGTTCGGACGCGAGATCGGATTGGCTCGCTCGGAGAATCTCTACCAAATACGCCGAGGTAACAACGGCATCAGCCGCGACCTTGCCGAGATGATATGCAAACGCTATC
>JAZOQL010000010.1:0-1123 GCA_045656065.1 Rikenellaceae bacterium
AACACAATGAGTTGGTGTCCGACAAATTGCCAACCGTTGTCGGCGACAAAGTTTACTCGGATTTCAACAAGGGCGAAGTAATAGACCTTGAATAGCATATAAATAATAAAATAGAGGCATAATGAATATAGACGATTTATGCAGGCAGATTGCCAAGACTCTCAAAATGCCGAGCGAGTATCACATAGCGGCTGTCTTTTCGGACAACGACAGTGACGAGGTAATAGGGTGGTGCATTTTGGATGGCGAAAACAACATACTGTCTGAAATGATACAGACGGAAAACCTCCCGAATTGGGAATCCTACATATTGGAAAATTCAGACGATTATGACGGGGATATGCTTGATTCTCCGTTTGACCTATAAATCAGAAAAGGCTTTTTTCCTCAATATACTTGTTTTCGTATTTCACTTCCTCGCGCAGTATCTTCGGGTACGCCGTGTTGGGGTTTATTCTGTGGTGAAGTCGCATATACTTCGTGAAAAACTGCTTGATTGAGGTGCAGGACGGGGCGACCATAACCGTATAGAAACTTTTGACGTATGTGCCGAGGTTTATGTATGTGTCTGTTATGCCACCGTCATTTTGCTGCGTGTCGGTTTGGTCTAACTGAATGTTCATAATGGTTAGGAATATGTATCCCTGCATACCGTAGTAAGCGTATGCGTTAGCGTCCTCGTTTATCGTTCCTATGAACTTGAACGGGCGGTCAACGGAGCATATAAAGGAGTTCATCGCCTTTCTCTTGTATTGCAGACCCTTGTAGCCGCCAACGTGGTCTCCGCCTTGACATAACGCGACTGTCGTTATCGGTGTGTTCTCATAGAACTCCAATATGGCATCGAACAGAATGTCTATGTTCTTTATTGCAACCGCGCCTTCAAGCGTGCGTATGGTGAAGCAATAATAGTCATCGTCATATTCTGCAAAGTATTTGTAGCCGAGGTTTCTCGCTATCTCGAAGCAGGCGTTCCTTGCATAGACGGCAGCACCCCATTTCTCGAAGTTGTCCATAATGTCGAATGTCTTGACAACCTCTTTTTTGTTGAACAGAAGTATTTTGTCCTTGCCGAAATTCTTGCAATATTGGTCGTAGGTGTCGTCCTCGTCATCAAGGATTA
>JAZOQL010000011.1:0-5792 GCA_045656065.1 Rikenellaceae bacterium
TTGAATACACTTGATGTGTTGGGACAATGAAGTTTAGATTATCATTTCCAATCATCAAGCCACTTCATAAATCTAATAACACTCTCGTAGTCCTCTATAAATCTGTTAGAAATTTCGATACTGAGTCCTACTAAAGAGGAGGAAGAGGACAAATCGCAAGGTTTGTCCTTTTTTTGTGCGGGTGTGGGGGGGGCTGTGAGAGCGGGGAGCGTGTTACAGAGGACTACTCGGAGTGTTGTTTAGTTGTTTTGCGACTCTCTGTCTTGCAACTTGCTCTGTAAATCGTTGATTGTTTGACTATACGAAACAACTTTTGTTATCAGCTCGGTTATCGTATTTTTTAGTTTTTTATTCTCCTCTCTACATTTTTTGAGCACATTTTTCTGATTTTGATACAATTCTTCCCTCTTTAACTCTTTCAGCAACTTCTGCTTTTCGGCTTTGGCCGAAGGGTTGTTTAGCTCGGCACGCAAATCATTGATTGTGGATTTCAATTCATCAATATAGGCCTCTTGTTAGCCTATTTCACGCAGGGCCTCCTTGTATAGATACTCAACCGGAATCTTCATCAAATCAGAATGTAAATTGATGTTATTCTTGTTTTTAAGTTTAAGGAGAAGTTGATTATGTCCATTTTTGATTTTTTCGTCGCGATCCATATTTTTGTCTTGTTTATTTTAATTAATTTTTCAGGCTGCGCGTGTGGTAAGCCCGCTGTTTGTCTGAGCAAAGATAATATTCAAATCCCGATAATGAAATAAAATTACACAATTTTATATGAAATGTTTTACATTCTTGTCAATCCATACTGCAGATTTAGTGTGAGTTTATTCTGATGCTTGTGACGATATTCTCACTTCAAAAACTCCATTGTGTCTGAAATAGTCAATGAAAAGAAAAAATCAGGCAATGATACCTCAAATTTCGCAAAAAAAACACTACCTTTGTAAAGAGAAAGACTAACCAAAAACTTCTGAAAATATGAAAAAAATTATTTCACTGCTTTTTTGCATTATGCTGTTCGCAGGTGCTAAGGCTCAAGGTTATGAGTGGGGTGTAGGTGTTAGAGGCGGATACTCTTATGGACTCACTGCAAAGTATAACTTTAATGCAGCAAACTCGCTCGAAGGAATCCTTGCATTCAATCACGGAGTGCACTTTACCGGATTGTATCAATTCAATATGCCGGTTATAAGCGAAGGATTCAGATTCTATTACGGACTCGGTGGCAACTTGGGTTCGTGGAAAAAGTCAAATGCAACTAAATTTACATTAGGTGTTGATGGTATTGTGGGTCTGGAATACAAAATCAAGCAAGTTCCGCTGTTGTTGTCAATAGACTACAAGCCTTGTCTCAACCTTATAGGTAACACAGGCTTGGTAGGCGCGGATTTTGCTTTCTCAGTAAGATTTACATTCTAAGTCTGATACTATGAAAAAAATCTCATTTGTGTTGTGTTGCGGATTCATTCTGCTTGGCACACTCTCTTGTGTTAGCCGTCAGACTGCAAAGCAACTCACCACACAAAAGGATTCGTTGGCACAGGTGGCTGCGGCAAAGGATTCGATTCTTAATGATGTGTTTGCATCATTGGCAGCCATTTCTGAAAATCTCGACTCGATAAAGAGCCGCGAAAATATCGTTACGGCAAGCAAAAGCGAGCTTAATCGCGAGACCAAAACAAAAATTGCCGAAGATATTCAGGAGATTGACCAACTGCTCAAGGAGAACCGCGAGACTATCGAAAGGCTGAAAAACTCGGCTACACAACTGCGCAGAGCCAATGTCCGAATTGCTCAGCTCGACAAACTTGTGGCGACGCTCAATGCTCAGCTCGACCAGAAGGATCGCGAAATCGCATCTATGAAGGCCGACCTCGAAAAGAAAAATGTTGAGGTTAGACAACTCACTTCTAAGGTGACCGAGCTTAACAGCACAGTTGCCCATCTTGATGTCAGGAGAGCAGCTCTCGAAATTAAGGTTGACAGTCAGGCTCGAGAGCTCAATACGGCATACTACATCGTAGGAGACGCCAAAGAGTTGATTGCTCAGGGAGTTATCACAAAATCGGGATTTTTAAGAAAAACCTTCAAGGTTAGTGGAGACAACGATATCAACAATATGACCAAAGTTGATATCCGAAATACAAGCGGCTTTAAAATCAATCACAAAAGAATAGCCATCGCAAGTGCGCATCCGTCAGATTCCTATTCACTCGTCAAGAATGCAAAGGGCGAGATTGAAAAGCTCGAAATCAAAGACCGAGTTCGTTTCTGGGGAAATTCGCGTCTGCTTGTGATAGTGTGTAAGTAGTGACGAAATTTAAATCAAAACTATTCAGGGGTGTCTGCATTGATGGCACCCCTCAATTATTAGATAATTATTTATGAATGCGGAAATAATCACAATAGGCGATGAGATTCTCATCGGACAAATCGTGGATACAAATTCGGCGTGGTTGGGTCAACGCTTAGGCGAGTTAGGTGTGCGTGTAATCAGAATAACATCTGTATCTGACAATGCCGATGAGATTGCAAATTCAATTGATTGTGCAATGAGACGCTCTCAGCTTGTGTTGGTGACAGGAGGACTCGGCCCGACAAAAGATGATATAACCAAACATACGCTGGCGCGACTCTTTGATAGCCATCTGGTTGAGAATGAAGATGTGCTGGGAGATGTCAGAAATTGCCTTGAACGGCGAGGTATTGAGGTTACGGAGTTGAATCGTGCTCAGGCTCTGGTTCCGGAGTGCGCGCGCGTGGTGCGCAACCACAACGGCACAGCTCCGGGAATGTGGTTCGAGAGCGAGGGTAGTGTTCTGTTGTCAATGCCGGGTGTTCCATACGAAATGAAATCCATAATGGAAGAGTATGGATTTGAGTTGATTAAAGAACACTTTGCTCTCAAGCCCAATTCACACGTGACGATGCTGACCTTTGGAATTGCCGAGTCGATATTGGCTGATATGATATCATCGTGGGAAGATGCACTGCCACGGGGTGTTAAGTTGGCCTATTTGCCTAATCCTCAGGGAGTGAAGTTGCGTCTGTCGTGCTATGACGGCAACTATTCTGATGATGATTTGCGAGGTATGTTCGAGTCGGTAAAAGAGATTGTCGGAGGTGCATTTGTCGGCGAAATGCCCACGTCGGTTGAGGCAGAAGTTGCTCGAATGTTGTTGGCTCAGCGAGCTACGCTCAGCATTGCCGAGTCGTGTACGGGAGGGTATGTTTCGAGTCGTTTTACTGCTATGCCCGGAGCTTCGGCATATTTCAAAGGCTCGATTGTAAGTTACAGTAATCGAGCTAAAAAAGAGCTGCTGGGAGTGAGTCAACGTACGCTTGACAAGTTTGGCGCCGTATCGTGTCAGACTGCCGAAGAGATGGCCGATGGAGCACGTGCTGCGCTTAAAAGTGATTATGCAATCTCGATTACGGGCATTGCCGGTCCAGATGGTGGTACAACAGAAAAGCCCGTCGGAACGGTGTGTATTGCCATTGCGACTCCGTACGGGATATACTCGCAAAAGATGCAGTTCGGAAATCTGAGAGAGGTTAATATTCAGCGTTCAGGCTCTAATGCCATAAATATGTTGAGATTGTTCCTGATGGAGCAGTTCGGATAGAACGGGGAGTGTTGCTCTCAGGGGTTATCTTGTAGTCTTCTATGTAGTATAAATTAAGTATAAAAAATATGCTAAATTCTTTGGAGGTCTAAAAAATCGGACATATATTGCATTGCGTAACTCACTGCGCAAAATGTAATATAGCAATAACAATAAAAACATTAACAACAATGAAGACATTTAGAATGATTGGAATGGCTCTGGTGGCTGTGATGCTCAGCTTTACTATGAGCAGTTGTGACAACGACGATGACGATGTGAATCCTTACAAGGATTATCAGCAGCTGATCGTGGGTAAGTGGTTTAACTTTACACCAGAGGCAAGTATGTTGTTGGAATATAAAGCAAATAATACTTGCAATGTAATAGGTTTAGATAAAGATTTTGGATGGTTTGAAATATCAAGTACCTATCGTGTCGAAGACAATAAACTTATCGTTTCAAGTATGGATAATGGTGTATTAATTGAGACGCCAAAAGTTATTGAAATCACGGACGATAAGTTGGTATTTAAATCTACGGCTGGCGAAAAAGTTAACTACCGCGTTCAAGAGCAATTCGATATCCAAGGCAATTATTCTTACCTCAACTCTGCAGTTCGAGTAGTTCCAGCCGAAGGCAAGACCGCACTTCAACTTCCCGATGGTGTAACTTTCAATGGTCAGAACTCTATCTCGATTGATGCTATGCACGGAGACCGTATTATTGACGTGATGAAAAAGTTTTTCGCCGATGCAACCTTTGCTGCTGATGGCAAACTCAACCACACAATGGATGGCGAGGCAAAGACCAAGAACTACACTCACAATGGCAACAACCTTACATTCGACCTTTACGAAGGCGGTTCATACAAGGTAAACGCTACCTCATTCCCCGACGAAGATGGCGACCGTCTCTTCATCATCATCCCTAAGCAGGCTGCTTGGTTGGGCGGTATGGTTGACCTCGTAGAGAAGGAGAACGAAGGCTTGAAGCTCGATGCCGCTCAGATTGCCGAGTTGGAGAAGGAGTTTATGGAGACCTTCGAGACTTTCACTGTGATTCTTTCACTTAGTAAGAAGTAATAGAAAACCTATCAATACATAAAATTGGTGCGTGTAGGGAACGATGTACTCCCGTCACGCACCATTTTGTTTATACATACCGCACTCTGTTTAGAATGGCAGGTCGTCGATGTCGTCAGCGGCAGAGCTGCTTGATGAGCTTGTCATTTCAGGCTCGCCGA
Organism: Rikenellaceae bacterium; assembly: GCA_045656065.1. Classification (GTDB taxonomy): domain Bacteria; phylum Bacteroidota; class Bacteroidia; order Bacteroidales; family Rikenellaceae; genus CAJGBR01. The sequence goes on from JAZOQL010000011.1 coordinate 4,855, forward strand.
TTGGCGGATAACCACCTGAGTAGGCTGCGGCTTCTTCTACGGGTTGGGGTTGTGGAGCCGACTGTGTGGGCTGCACTCGCCAAGCGCGTACATCTGTGTACCATCTGCCGTTGAATTCTCTTGATTCGATATTGCACGACAATGTTACCTTGTCGCCCTCTTTGAGTCGGGCAGCATCTTGAATCTTGTCGCCCCAGAATCCTACGCACAACTTGCGATTGAAGTCGCCCGGCAACTCGAAAATGAGTTCCTGTTTAGACCATTGTCCGCGAGCCGATTGTCCGCTCACAAGTGGACATTTGCGTATCAAAATACCTTCGAAGTCCATACTGCTACTCCTCTGTGATTACGATTTTTTCAATCAGGTCGCCTTGACGAATATCGTCCAGAACATCTAATCCTTCATACAATTTGCCAAAGCAGGTGTGTACTCCGTCCAGGTGTGCAGTGTTTTCTCTGTTGTGGCAGATGAAGAATTGCGAACCGCCTGTGTCCTTGCCTCTGTGAGCCATTGACAAAACGCCTCGGTCGTGGTATTGGTTGCCACAGTGAGTTTCGCATTTGATTGTATATCCGGGGCCGCCTGCGCCTGTTCCCAGCGGGCAACCGCCTTGAATTACAAATTCGGGAATAACTCGGTGAAATGTCAATCCATCATAAAATCCCGATTGAGCAAGTTTACAAAAGTTATCTACTGTGCCGGGTGTATCGTTTTCATACAACTCGGCTTTCATAACACCTTTCGATGTGAAAAATTCAGCACGTTTCATACTATCTCTATTATTTTATTGTTACCACAAAGTTACATATAATTCGTTGAATTGAGAAATTTGGGGCAAAATAATTGGCAGACAGGGGTTTTGTGAAATTCTGATTTTTGGAGGAATGCCAGCAAAAACCAACGTAATGCCAAGTTATTCCAAAGCTGAGTAACCTAT
>JAZOQL010000012.1:0-5567 GCA_045656065.1 Rikenellaceae bacterium
CAACTCCTTGGCTCACAGAACGACATGGCTACGATCCGACTTCCCTCTACATCTTTGAATCTCAACTTATTTGACGGAATGTTTATCTTTTTGTGTTGAGCAAAAAGTTTTTTCCCCAGCAACTTGTACCCTTGACATTCAATCTGACAGCTCAGCAGGTTGGTCTTTTCAATCAGCATCTGTTCTGAATTGAAATTGTTGGTTATGTTGACAGGTATCGTTATGTTCGAAACATAGGTATGGCTCAGTTTGCTCAGATACCACATTGTTGCCGATATCAGCAGGAATATCAGAAAGGTGGTATTAAACAACTGCTTGCCGATTTTTTTCAGTATGGAATTAAACTTCATATAGATCTTGTAATGATGGCCTTACAGTTGCTTTGACATTTTTGCCCGTTTTGCCATTGACGATGCAAATACAAAATCGTTCAACTCCTTGTTGTCTGTGTTGAGTATCTCGTTTTTGTCTCCGCACCACCATTTTTTGCCCTCGTAAATAAACATAATAGTCTCGCCAATCTCCATTACCGAGTTCATATCGTGAGTATTGATTACGGTTGTAATGTTGTACTCGTGGGTGATTTCGTGAATCAGATTGTCGATTATAATAGAGGTCTTGGGGTCGAGTCCTGAGTTTGGCTCGTCACAGAACAGATATTTAGGATTGAGCACAATCGCACGCGCAATGGCTACACGCTTAATCATACCGCCACTCAACTCGGCAGGGTACATCGAATTGACATTCTCGAGATTAACCCTCTTCAGACAGAAATTGACACGTTCGCGTTTCTCCTCGAGCGATTGGTCTGTGAAAAGGTTCAGCGGCAACATAATGTTCTCCTCGACCGTAGATGAGTCGAGCAGTGCGCCGCCCTGAAAAATCATTCCGACGTGTTGGCGAATCTGCTTTCTCTCCTTGAAACTCAGCGAACTGAAGTTTATGTCATCATAAAAAATGTCTCCGCTATCGACCGAGTGCAGTCCGACCAGCGACTTTAGCAATACGGTCTTACCCGAGCCACTTTGTCCGATAATAAGGTTAGTCTTTCCCGTTTCGAATGTTGTGGATATGTTGTCGAGCACGGTGCGATTCTCGAAACTTTTACATATATTGTTTATCGTAATCATAGCTCCTTAGGTTAACATTAGTTGAGTAATCAACAGGTTGAATACCAATACTGTGATGCAGCTTGTCACGACAGCTTTTGTACTTGCACGACCTACTTCGAGCGAGTTGCCCTCGGTGTAGTAGCCATAATATCCCGAAACCGATGTGATGATAAAGGCAAAGACTACGGTTTTAACCAAACTGTAGTAGATGTACAGCGGCTCGAAGTCGAATCTCAGCCCTGTCAGGAAGTCGTCCATACTCATTATCGAGGGGTTGAAGGTGATAATCATATATGCGCCGCAGACTCCGATTCCGATGCTCAGGATTGTCAGGAACGGGAAGAACAACATCGCAGCTACGATTTTTGGCAGCATCAGATAGCTTGCCGAGTTGATGCCCATAATCTCCAGTGCATCAACCTGTTCGGTGATAATCATTGTGCCGATTTCAGAGGCAATGTTCGAGCCTACCTTACCTGCCAGAATAAGCGCTACGATTGTAGACGAGAACTCGAGAACAAGACTCTCTCTTGTGGCATAACCAATCAGGTAGGGCGGAATAAATGCGCTATCCAGGTTCAGTGACATCTGGAGAGTCAAAACCGCACCGATAAAGATAGATATGATTGCCACAATACCGATTGAGTTTATACCCAGACTTTCCATCTCCACAAGTATGCGGCGGCGGTAGATTGACCACCTTTCGGGACGCGAAAATACTCGCCCCATCAGCATCAGATAGCGCCCAATGTTTTCGAACAGATTAAGTTTAATGTTCATTGTTTTTCAGTATCTTTAACATCTTCGAAATCTACATATTCGCCCACGTTGTCATTTACACGTTTGTTCATATTGGCCGGAGTGCCCTTGATTGTGACATCTCCCTCCTGACGATTGTAGCTCTCTTGCTGTTGTTTTTGATAATTAAAATTTTGTTCAAACTGTTGTTGCTTTTTACGCAGCCAACGTCTGAATAAAAACTTTCCGATGGCACCCACCAACCAGAATATTATCAGTAGAGATAATATGAATTCCAACATCTTGCCTTGAATTTATTATATTTGCAAAGATACACTAAAATTTTCAACTTATTGCAATATTGACTCAAAAATACAGACTCGAGCTATCTCCTTTTTCAAATTTGGATTATTTTTTGTAGATTTGTGAACCAAGAAAATTTAGTGTGATATGAATAATTTTTCAGAATTGATTGATACAAGACACAGTATCAGACGCTTTGATGAGCGTCAGATTGATAGTCAGACACTCGAAACCATTGTAAAATCGGCATTGAAGGCTCCCTCATCGAAGAATCTCCAGCCGTGGAAGTTGGTTGTGGTTACCGACCCCGAAATCAAGAGTCGTCTGGCTGAGGCCAAACCTGCAAATGGCACGTTTGTGAAGTATGCTCCCGCGGCCATTGTTGTTTTGGGCGACGAACAGGTTTCGGATTGCTGGGTAGAGGATTGCTCGATAGCTGCAACTTTCGTGCAGTTGGCGGCTCAGGAGTTTGGCATTTCATCGTGCTGGGCACAGATGCGAGGTCGCAAACGCGAGGACGGTTCGCCCACCGAGCCATTTGTGTGCAAGACTATTGGTGCAGACGAAAAATACCGAGTGTTGTGTATTCTGGCATTGGGATATGCTGTGCCCGAAGCTCGTTATGTGACTCACAATGACCAGCTGCCAAGCCCCAAAATTGAATTCTTAAAATAGTCAGACTACTTCTGATAGCTTCTGCCGTTGATTGTGTAGCCTAAGCTCCAATAGAGATATTGAGCTTTGGTGAAGTGTGTTGCGCGAATGCCGAATGTGCCGAAGAAGTTGTCCTGCAAATAGAGCTTAATACCAATGACTTGATAGAGTCGTTGGTCTTTTTTATTGCCGTGTATGAGGTTCCAGCCGAGGTTGGCGAAGATTGAGTATCCCGGCATAACCACTTCGCCGCGCAGCGAGGCTCCCAACGAGAGTCGGTCGGCAAGCGGAGCAAGTTTTACTCTCTCATACACCTCTTTGTCTTCGGGATGAATTTCTCGCCACATTTTGGCTCCTGAACTCTCGTCATAGAGCACATCCAATCCTGCGCCATATTTGTAGCGATAGTTAGGCACCTTCATCAATCCGTAACTCAGGTCGAAGATTTTGAATCGGTGTCGGGTGTATTCGCTCGGCAGATTTGTGTTTACCGTATCGGCCATAACCTGACGCGATGAGATATTCAACAGAATGTCGTGGTCATAGTGTGGAGTGAACGGCTCGTTATTGAACAGCTCTTTTTTCAATATTGATTCGACGTTGAATTTATAGACCAGCTCAAGAAATCCCGAAAATTGGTTTACACCGGCGTTGGGCTGCTGATACGCGCCGTTCGAGAAGTGTGTGAATGCTGCGCCCAAATTCAGGTCGATGTTGTTATTCACTGCATATCTGAGCATCAGGTTGAGTGCTACGTGTACGTTCACATTCGAACCTATGGCGTCCATTGTCGGGTTGTCAAAACGGTCGTATGGCTCCCAATTCGTAGAAACACCGAGGTTCCATTCGTAGTTCAGTTTCAGTCTTGACGACAGTTCCGAGATGGTTGCTCCCTGAAACAGATAGAGCGAAACAGGGTGTCCGAGTCCGTTGTTGTCTTTGAAATTGATGGTGTAAAGTCCAATCCCATAGTAGGGCATTCCGTAGGCAAAATCGCGCCAACTGTCACCCTTAGAGTTGAACCCAAACTTCAGTGCGTATGATGAACTGTACGGAATCTCGGCTGCCTTCAGGAAGTCGTTGGTTTTCATCAGTGTACCGATATTGCTGTTGATTGCAATAAAGGTTGCTTTTTTATCTTTATAGTTGTTTTCGGCGATACCTGCCCACGTGCTGCCAGAGACAAGCAGCAGTAGTGAAATTAAACAAATTCTAAACATTTCAAACACTCTTAATTTCGCCACAAAGGTATATATTTTTCCTGATACTGATAATTGGATAAATGTTTTATTCAGGAAAAATAATATGTATTTTTTCTCTTTTTTATTCGGCGGTAAGTTATCTCTGCCAATACCAAAAAGAAATCCGACTGACGCGAATGTCAATCGGACTCCTTTGTTGTGATTTTTTGAGGTTTTATGGCTACTTCTGAGCAGCCTTAGCTTCAGCCTCTTTAACCATCTTTTCGGCATTTTGTTCGGCCTTTTTCACCAGCGCATCACCCGCAGTCTGGGCTGCAATCTTCGCTAATTTTGAACTCGCCCTATTGACCAGACTATCTCTCTGAGCCTTAGCTGCATCTACGAGTTTCTGACCTGCTACGCGAGCCTGTTCAACTGCATCTGATGAGCTGCCTTGAGCTGCCGATTCCGAACCTGTTGCAGCCTTGTTGCCGCCCAAAACATTACCCAATTTTTCGTTGAGCAAACCTTTGGCCATATCTTTCACAGCATCTTTAACCGAGACTGAAATTTTGGGCGAGGCGAATGTTCCGCCGATGTTGATTCCGACCTTGCTCAGCAGCGAGCTGCTACCCTCGGGCAGCGCTACCTGTCCCGTGTAGTCGATAGTTCCGTCAATGCTCGTTGCGCCCGACAAATCCATCGAAACGTTGCCCATCGAAATCTTGAACGGTTTTGTGATTACCTTACCGTCTTTAATCGAGAATTGGATATTGACATTCTTTGCCTCGATGTTTTTCAGGCGGTCGCTCTTGAGCGTTTCGGCAAGCAGGTTCAGTGCCTTGATATTCTGTAACTTGACATCAGCAGTAGAGAGTTTTCCTTCGGCTTGCAGCGCTGAGTATATTGGCGAGAGTTCTCCGTCCAGCGGCGCATCGAGCGACATTCCCAATGAGTAGTGGCCGCCGGCAGATTTGAACAGCGGCACCATCTTTTGAATCATATCCATCTGAGCGAATGTCGTAGCAAACGATGCGTTATTGAAGTTCAGATTGAGCGCTACGCGAGGCTGTGTTTCCGAGGTCGAGAACAATCCCGTAGTAGTCAACGTGCCGTCAAATGCATTCATATTGAGCTTGTTGAGTTTCAGCTCGCCATCAGCCAGCGTCACATTGCCATTTATGTTTTCGAGAATCATCTTCTGGAACAATACCTTTTTCAGCGATACATTCAGACCCAGACCGAGGTTTTTGGGCAGTCTGAAAGTTTCCTCTGTTATTTCGGCAGGCTCATCAGCGACGGGCTGTTCTTCAGCAGAAGTCTCCTCTGGAACGATGCTCATAATCTCATTCAAATCCAGAAGATTAGAGTTTATTGCCAGATTGCCCGACAACTTTTCGCCCTTCAGCAGAAACGGCAGATAGTTCGCCACCGAACCATTTGCATTCACATCGCTGCGGCCAATAGTCAGTGCAAATCGGTCGAGACTCATCTTTGCCGGAGTTATTTTTGCCTGAGCAGCATTGATTTTTATTTCGGGCAACTTGGCGAGAGTCAACATCATATCGTTGATTTTAAA
>JAZOQL010000013.1:0-38156 GCA_045656065.1 Rikenellaceae bacterium
AAAAATAGATGTACGCTTCCGGGTGAATATCGACGTTGAAGTTGTTCGGAAGCTTGTGATGATACTTGACGTAGTAAGCGGCGGCAAGCATAACAAGAACGAAATCATCACCCCCAAGAGCCTTGTATGCCTTGAGGATGATGTTCGGGTCGAGTGTCAGTTTCGTTTCCATATCTTCTGGTGTTAGCGATAAAAAATCTGGTCCGTTGGGTTTCCGGAGCCTCCATTTCCGTACTTCCCATTGGACCAGTAATCTTCTGCGATGAGCGATTTTTGGAGGCAGCACCATCGTTCCTGTTCCAAAGATACGGACAATATTTCGGAATCGCAAGGGCTTGGAACAAAAATTGCAGTGTCCGTCCAGATTACGAAAAAGTAATCGAGTATGATTACGGAACCTTCCCTTCCCTCCAATGGAAAGAAGAAAGGTTCCCCCACACCCCTATAAAGAAGAAAGGTTAACCAGCAAATGCTTTGTTGATACTCAACAAACCATTTTCCTTTCCTAACCAGTGCTTACGCATATTGTTTAACCAAAGGTGTTGTTTAATGGGTCTATCGTAGTGTAAGCTAAGAGACAGTCTGACGAAACTTGAGATAGATGACGACGACGAAGACTAACAACAGCAGAGCATCAAGAACTAACAATGACCAGCACCAACGGGGAACAACCTTACGGATGACCTCGACCTCAACAGGGACTTCCTTGACAACGATGCTGTCCTTACGGATTTCGACCTTACGGTCCTGGTATTTGATGACTGTTCTGATTGAGTCCTTACGGTTAACGATAGAGCCCTTGAGGGTGTGAGTCAAGGTGTCAACATAAGCAGCAGCGGAAGCAAGAGTAGTCTCAAGCTTGAGTGTATCGTAAACGGGGACGACATCAACGTAACGTTCAATCGGCACCTGGACGTAGATTGTGCTGTCCTTCCACCTTATCGAATCCCTGATTGTCGTCTGTGCCTGTGTGTGCGTCTCTATCGCTACTGGGCGTATCGCCGCACACCCCGTCACCAGGATTGCGATAACCAATGATGTGATAACGTTGAAACAAAACCTCATTCTCAAGCTCCATTATGCTGCGGTCAGTCCGAACATTTTACGGCGTTGCTCACCTCGGTTGGAATAGAGGCTGAAATGGACCCACTTCGCCCCTGAGGATTTGCTGGTTTCCCAGATGCACTGGTCGAAGCCCTTACCAACGAGCCACCTCTTCAAGAACGCTTCGAACTCAGCCATTTTTCCGTTTACTGGCGATATGTCAACTGCGTTACCGTATTGATGAGCACTACCTGAAACTCCACCGACTGCGGCATTGAGTTGCGGGCATCGATACCCTGAACTGACCCTAATGCCGGAGCCCCAGGCTTCCCTCATATTGTCCAGAAAAGCGGCGAGCCTGTGTAGATTTCCGACCACTTCCCAACTGGGACTGTTGTCTATTCGCTTTCTGATTGCGGTGTCGCTCTTCAACAGTTCCTGCAATGTAAACCACTTACTCATTTTCCTCGCCCTCCATACCGACTATCGAGTCTTCGTTAGATATTCCGTCGTTATCAGGGGTTTCCTCGATATGACCTACGGTTATTGAACCGACCTTGGTGTTGATTTTGACCTTCTTGTTGTCGTCAAGGGCTTTGGCTCCGAACGCCAATGCTGGGTAGCAGAACATTATTGCGACGCCCTGGAGTACGCTCGGATGGATTTCACCCTGAGGTGGAAGCAAGAACGATGTTATCAATAAACCGAGGCTGATGAAGAGCGTTACGAAGAACGCTACGAAGTAGTGATTACGAATGCAGTTTTTCATTATTCCGGACAGATGATTTCTTTAGGTACCTCGATTTCAAGCGTCACATACATACCAGCACACTCATCCTTGAACTTCTCGGTGAAGCTCTGGTACTTCCTGATGCCTGTAACCTCGGCGTTATAATCAGCGCAGAACCTGTTAACGATGTTGTCCAGAACCTGTTTGGCGGTGGACTCGATTTCAAGTTCGTTGCTCTTATCGTCCAGGAGTCTATCCACATAGAACAAATTGAACCCATAAACATCAAACAAATCATTGCTTCTGTGTGTGGTTTGTACCACATAGAACACAGCGTACCTCACACTTGGGTTTCCGTTCAAATCATCATACAGGTGGTTCTCACCGACTGTACGGACATTCGGCTGGTCGAGGGCGATATTTTGAAGGGTCTTTACGACCGAGTATAGCGTAGCCATTGTTATTCCTTTGGAATAAATATAGTTTTCACACCCATCGGCTTTGTCACTTTTCGAAATTTTTGACATTTTTTTTTAAGAAACCCTTGCTTATTAAGATTTCCGAACATATCTTTGGTTAGAGTTCGAAACGAACCAAGTAGCGAGACGGCTTTACAATCGCCAAAAGTTCGGGCGCCAGTAAGTGACTCGACAATAGAAACACTGACCGCACCAACGAAGCATACTAACCGAGACACTATGCCAAGAACCGAAAAACAGAGAGAAACAGCTAAAAGGTACCGGGAGGCACTGCGAGAAATCAAGCTTGCCGAAGGTAAAATGAGAAACATTGAATCCAGGGTTGTTTTGAAAGGTTACGGTTTCAGGGTAGTAGTCAGTACTTTTAACAAATACGACGTCGATACAGTCAATCTTGATGGGACGATAAACTGTGAGGGGGGTGATTATAACGGAAGTGTATTGAGGTCGGTTGACTTGGAATTGAGGCGGCTAATCAGGGAATGGGTTAACAAACATTCGGACCATTGGTTCAATCGGTACATTGCCATAGTTGACGCACTTGACAATTACAACAAGGAACGCAGATACAACTACATCAAGTACGTACCCAAGAACAAGCACATCAAAATCGACATAACCCTGAAACAAAAAAACAACTTGCCCTGGAAGGAAGTTGTCTCAGTAGTTTCGGAAGACCTCCGGGACCTGTATGATGGAATCGTCGAAACGATAGAAAGCAATGGTTTAGCCCTGAAGAACTTCAAGGGCTACAACTCGAAAGATTATGGAACCCAGAAGACCTGTTGCTCAGTAACTTAACACCTGGGATTGCGATAGCCACCAAGCCATAGTCCGGTTGAAGCAGCACTATCGAGGTTTGACCTCATTGAATTGCAGGCGCAACTGTCGATAGGGAACAAATCGGAATTGGCAAGCAGGTATTCCTGCATACGTTTAAGGTACGCATCAGCCTTAATGATGTGGAAATGCTGGAGTTTTTCAGCATCGGCAACCGAAAGGTTCTCTACATACTCGTCCTTGCTATGGACAGTACCAAGATTGGCAACCTTAGCACTGACGATAGGAATGAGGTCAGCCAGGACCCTTTCAAGAAGGAAAGGCTGGATGTACTCATCAAGAAGCTCTTTGAAATTCGCATTTTCCGGGTCTATGATGGAACCATCGGACACAACGTCGATGATAGAGTCGTACAATGTCTTACCAAGGACCGGAGCAAGGTACAGTTCCTGGCTCGTCCTGATTGCTGGCAAAAGATATTTACCATACATATTGTCGGTTAGTTCGGAGTTGGTTTTAACGTAGTCCTCGCTAATAAGTAGAATATTCTGCATTGCAATGTAGTTTTCAGTAAATATTAAAACTGCGTTGAATGGCATCAACATATAAAAAACGGTACCTTCTGTGTTCAATATTCATATTTGGTTAATTTGTTTCGGACTCTTGTCGGTTTCTGTACCGTTCCGACAATTCGACTATCCTTCTGTTAGCATATATGAAAAACGTTGTGTCTCGTTTACGTTTATGATGTTTACGTACTGTCAGTTTTTTCAGCCAGTTTGACAACGTTCTGGCTCACATTGCGGGGTAGAGCAGTTGGTTAGCTCGTCAGACTCATTATCTGGAGGTCGCAGGTTCGAGACCTGCCCCCGCAACCAAGCCTTCTGGCTTGAACAGGCACAAGTTAGTTATCTTTTGGTGGGTGCCCAGGGTAAAACCTGGGCACTTTTTTTTATTGAAACACTTGATAATTTCGTAATAAAACCGTATCTTTGATATAACAATAAGTCAATAGGTGAATATAAATGTGGCAGAGCTGCTGAGAAGCACCTCCCGCTAAAAACAAAGGTTTTTCAAGAAAAACCCCCAGGCTGTAAAGTCCGGGGGTTCCTTTTTTATATCGACTTGAATAGTTTCGCAATGAACGGAGCCTTGCTGCTGTCAAGTCCGGAAATCATAAACTCTCTTGCGTAAATCGGGTCAGGGTCACCACTGACGTAGGCATTGGTGAGTGCCATACTGTTTCCGTACTTCATCACCGCAGCGTCCGTTGACGTTCCAATCGAACTTCCGGCAGAGTCATAAATGGTGCTACCGAACTCGAACACACCCGGAGTACTACCGAGGGAAATGTTGTCGCCGTTGATTTGCAGGTACTTGTTGGTGCCAGCCTGTTTCAAGGTATAACCACCGGACACCGCCTGTATCTCAAAGAACAGAAGGTCTGAAGGCAGATTGGTAATCTGGTTGTTTCCGTATGTCACATCCGTCGCTATTGCCGTATAAGGTCCGATGTCGGTCGTCGGTACGTACCACTTGTTGTCCGAGTACAGCGAGGCGAAGGTATAGTACTCGCCGGGCTGTGGATTGAACTGTGTGTACGGACACTTGGTGAAACCGGATGGAGCCACAACTGGTTGAGGCGGCTGCACTGCGTCCTCATTGTAGTTGATGACCTGCAACACCTCAGCATCGGTAAGGGCGTCATTTGACAGGTACATCCAATACAAAATACCGTTGAAATACTGAGACCAGCCGTATTCACTAAAGAAACAAATCTTGTCAGAAGCACTACCCCAGGATATTGATGTTCCACTCGCCTGTTGCAACACATTACCATTAACATCAAGCACAGACCTTTCACACTTTCCGTCAGCCTGTACTCTTATAAGCATAATGTAAGGGTCGGTAGCAGGTGTATATCTAAGGAAACTTCCACTCGATGTATGGAATTGTATTCCTCGAATCATATAATTATAGCCGCTTCCTCTGTTACCGAACAATGTCTGGTCATTAGTGGTGAACGAACCGACCTTATAGATGGCAGTTAATTTTCTGTCATTACTATCCCTGTTGAAAGGATTGTCTGAAGAAGTATTATACGCTTTTGTCATAACCGCCGTCGAACCAACAAACGATACACAGTCAGCACTAACGTTGGTAGGTGCCTGGTCAAGAACGAGGTCCTCATTGAACAACTGACCCTGAGTCTTAGGGAACGTATATGTGCCTGGGTCGTATTCCTTGGCGTTGTAATTGAACATAAACGGTTTCTGCGGTAGTGGCATATTCCAATGTATCGTCACATTCGTACTTGCTGAATATTGAAGGTCTGTGGTCGTAGCCGTAATTTCGGTGTTTATGTCAGCCTGGGTCGAGTTGGTAAGTGCGGTAATCTGTACCGTAGATTCACCACTGCTTCCACTTGCCTGACTGACCGCAATGTAGTTGCTGTCATACGAAAGCGTCCATCCGGTAGAGGATTTGATTTGGAGCGTTCCGGTGCCTCCGGTATAAGCGAACGCCATTGAAGAAGGTTTGAGTTTGATGCCCTGGAAAGGTCCAGTAGGAAATATCAAAATGTCACCAAGGTACATTGCATCAACTGTCAGGTCACCGAGATACATACCTTCCGCACCAAGGTCACCGAGATAGACGTTACCAATAGAACCAGGGACCACCATTTTTTTCTGTGTGACAGTAAGTATGGCGGTTTTACCAGAACAGGTGAATTCAACTGTTCCGGTCCTGTTTGTGGTCGTATCCTGGTAGTCAGGCGTAGTGATAGTGACCGTAGTCTGTCCTGAAGCCCCGGACAACGTTGATGCGGTAATCCAGTTGTCCGACACAACGGCGGTCCAGTTGTCTTCTGCGGTTACGAGAACCGTATCGGAACCTCCGGTTGACTTGAAACTAACAGAGTTCTTATCGAGGGAAATTTCATCTGTGCCGATTTCAACATACACCTGACCAGCGGACACACTCGTACCTGTGTAGCAGTAGTACAATGGGACATATCCGTCCCAAGTAGTGAAGTCAACCTCATAGAACGTCTGTCCATCAATGACTACGATGTTGTCGTAGAACTGGGTCCTGCGAACGTCGTGGACGGCAGTCCCGGCGGTGCCGGACCCAGATGTGACCGCAACGTCGTTTGTTGTCCTATATTGGTTGAGGAACGTACAGGTAAAACTATTGTCACCCCTACCAGTCCTATGCGTCGAAGCATAACCCCAGTTCGGTCCGGCATTCAAGTACCAGTCCCTGTTGTCGATGGTTATACCACTTAGCTCACTAAACTCCAAGAAGTCACTCGTATTCTGTGCGATGGTAAGGTTTTCCAACCACCTAACTTTTCCGAAAGGCGTCCTGTTGTCGAGCGTAGTTATGTCAACCCACTGCTTACTCATTTTTACTCGTCTGGAACAATTATGTATAGTGTAGTGGCATTATGTGATGCCATTGCGTCGTAGTCGTCCTGTGAACCAGTCCAGAAATCAATACCGAGAGCCTGGGCAATGGTCTCGAATACTGGGGCGGTATCACCCTGCGATACAAGCAAACTTCCGGTTGCTCCCGACGCTGTAGGAACAAACATCCTCTGTATCGGAAGGTTATTATTTGAAGAGAAGTAAGCCCAAGGCGAACTGTAGCCACTATTATTGATATAAATTACCTTGTCGTAAGCTGGACGCCCAGGATACGCTTCACCCGTAGTGTAGTCAAAGTTGGTCAGGTAGTACGTTGGTGAAGAAATATAGTTAACGAGTGACATATCCCTTGAAATCGGGTAGTTTCTACTCAGCGGCTGACTAAGCTCGTAGTGACTTGTTGAAATTTCAGTGACACAGGGTATTAACAACTGTATGTAATGAGTGTTTGGTCTCAACTGTATTACATTGTCATTCCAAGACACATACATCTGTACACTACTGTTATTGATGTATGTTTCACTTCCGGCATTACGCTGGATTTGGTAGAGAACAGAGCCAGTCTTTCCACTGTTGTCGTAAACGTCGATTGTGTCGTTTCCGAGATTGAAATAACACCAAATTTGAGTCCCCCCAGTGTTACCCTTAATCCAGCCCAAACCGAAAGCAAGCTCGCCATCCATAGACCCAGGAATCACACCGTAGAACAATGTCGCACTATCGCACATATCCCTACTATAGGTGCGAAGTACGTCGGCACCAGTCCAATAACCCCACTTGCCAGCACCGTTAACGAACTTAATAAGCACTCCGTTGTAGTTGTACACAGCACCGTCAACCGGGTCGGAAGGCAACTCGGTAATCATTTCCACACTGCTTGCGTCACCACCGCCTTCAATAACGATGTCACCGCCTTCGGTAATAGCACTTCCGTTGATGGTTGCAAAATCAGTCGTAGGCGTATAGGCTGTGAGAGCGTCAGAAATACTTTGGGTAACAGCCGTAGTGTCAGCCTTGCCACTTACTGCGTTTTCAACGTCCTGGGTGGTAGCCATACCACTTGTTGCCGAGGTAATCATAGAATCGACATCATCCGAGGTCACAAAATCATCAGTAGCCTCGGAAATCATCGTTTCCACATCCCCGGTCGTAGTGAACCCGCTAATCATCGTCTCTACGTCGCCAGAAGTGACGAAATTCTGCGTCTGGGAGGTAATCTGGGACTGGACGTCACCGGAGGTAACAAAGTCGCTTGTAGCCTCGGAAATCATCGTTTCCACATCACCTGTGGTGGCATAGTCGAGCGTCATTCCGGTAACTGTTGACTCAATCGCCTCGGTAAGTCCGGTTACGTTGATAATGTTGGTCGGGGTAATCTCAATGTTGGTACCAGCATAGTATCTCTCGGTGCCACCCGTTGAAGGATGGTACGCAGAAGCCTCAATATTGGTCCTTGGTATGTGGACCCTCTGGGTTTCAGTTGTATTGTCGAAATAAACCATCGTTAGGATACTGTTTCGTCGTTATTAACTGTGTTGTTGGTGCTATCCACCGTAAATGTGTCAATGGTCACCGTTCCCTTAATCTGGAACACCTTGTCAAGACTGTCGATGAGCGTTCTCTGGATGTTTCGGATTGTCGTTGCGTTGTAAAGTGCGAAAGCCTCTGTGAATTCCTGGGAATTGAAGCCCGTTGACTCGCTCATAAGACCGAACAAAGCCGGAACCGCACCCATAGCTGTAAAAATCTGTTCCCTGGAACGCTTCGCTGCTGCCTGGTACTTGTCGCCAAAGTCCTGAACATCAAGCTTTTGCACAGTTGCAAGATTGTCCTTTGAGGTGGCAAAATTGAGCATTATACGTCCCGAATTTCCGGTTCCGCAGAACTTTTCCTGGACATTTTTCTCAATTTCAGCCTTTTGGTCGTCGGTAGGGATGCCGTTCGTAAAATTGATGAGGTAGGAGGGTGCAAACCCGTTCTGGAGCCCGGAAAGGTGGAAATCGTCTATATGACGCTCAATTTCACAAGCCCTGATAGCACCGGAGTACCTTGGGATAGGGTAAGGTGTCGAAGTTGTGTTCTTGATGTACACAATCGAGTTAACGTCGGTCGAATCCAGTACGAACTTCGGGTACACCAACACTTTTGAGCTTCTAACCCACTTTTTCGCATATTCCTTACTATAATAAAACGACTGATTGTTTTCATCGGTCCTCAGGTAGCGGAAATCGATGTAATTCAGCTCTGCGGGTTTGCCATTCTTGTTGCGAACGACCTCGTAGGCGCATCCACCGTAGATTTCGTAGTCCTTGGACAGATTTTTGATGAGGTCTCGCATCGTATCACCCTTGCGGTTGACCGACACTTCCATTCCGGGGATGTTGCAGTGAACGTCATCGCCTGTAATGTAGTCTGCGGTGCCATCTACGATAGTTTTCAGGGTTGAGACATCGTTATAGAGGGACCATAGATATTCCGGGTATAGATTGTCTTCCCCGTAGTACACATAATCCTTGTTTCGAGCCGTTTCCTGGGTCAATGTCGGGATTGACTCGACGATTTTCTTGTCAATGGCAGCAAAAACCATTGGAATTGATGTATTTTCCATTTTTAACCTTGGTATTGTACGTAAGTAGTCTTGGACTGAGCCGTATAAGCCGTTTTTTCAGGTACATACGCACCAACCTGGGCTACACCAGTCGCAAGATGGTTATTTTGGTCGTCCATAAGGACATATTCATAGTCTCCGTCGTCCATTCCTTCCGGCAACTCAACATCGAACTCGTAATTGTAGGCTGAGGAACCCAAATCGACGATATTTTCAATGATTGTGACGACTTTTGTAAGACAGTTGCTGAGTTGTAACTTCATTTTTCAACGATTTTACATAAATATAATCGTCATACCACCTGGCAAAGTGGTACAATAAAGAAAGGTGGTACGAGACCACCTTTCACAGTTAATATGGGGACCCAGGAATTACGCCTGGATAGTTGCAGATTAAAGGTCATCAACGACCGTCCAGTTACTTCCAAGACCAGTTATGATATTGGAGTAGTTTGAAGTTGCACCAGACGGGATGTGAAGGGTACCTGTTGAACCACTCAGACCAGTGATTGGGTCACTTCCAGGATAAACACTGTTTCCGTCTGCCATATAGCAGTTGAAGACAGTCACACCAGTCAAATCGCTAAACGTAGGTTGTTCAAACTGAGCACAATTAGCGTCGAGTGTGATTGCGGTCAAGCTGTTGGAACCGTTAAATACGTCACTCCAGAAACCCCAAGAAACGTTATCCGAATGACCATAGAAGCTCACCATATCAGTATTTTGTAGCCAACCCTGGAGGTACGGGTCGTTCTCTCGTTCAAGGACGATTGTGTGTGTACCAGCGGAAGGTATTGTGTACTGGAAATGACTATCACCATCAAAAGAAATGCTATCTCTAATGTCGGCTCCGTCACAGTAGGCACC
Source organism: Rikenellaceae bacterium (assembly GCA_045656065.1). GTDB lineage: Bacteria > Bacteroidota > Bacteroidia > Bacteroidales > Rikenellaceae > CAJGBR01. The sequence goes on from JAZOQL010000013.1 coordinate 9,939, forward strand.
GGAGAACTCAAAATAACCTTCACCGCTTGAAATGTTCACAGTCTGATTGTCTGCCGATGTCATATACACACATTCGTAACTTGTAACCGGAGCATAGGCTCTCTGTACGAAAGTCAGAGGCACCTGTTTCACACAGTGTTCGTCTGAAAGGTCGGGGTCTGAGTAGTAATTCACACTAAAGCTGTGTACAATATCATCAGAGCTTGTATTTGCTGAAGCGATTGTTGTTGCGGTCACTGACTCGCTGGTGCTACCCGAAGTAATCAATACCTCATACTCGCCCTCAGATAAAAGTGCAAAGTAGGCACCAGTTGTAACGGTAATATCAGCAACTACATCACCAGTCCAGTTGTATTTGACACTATATTCTGGCTCGTTACTACCAGCTAACACAGCATCGCCAGGATTAACACCTCCCTGGTACAAGCCGTCACCATAATAACTAACTTCTGCACCAGAACGGTAGAATCTTGCAGTTACTCGACAATCCCTTGCAGCAAAAGTAGTGTTTGCGTTTATGGTGATTGATACACTATCTTCACTCGTTACACCAGATACACTGTAAACACCTGGGTAATCAGTGAAGGACATTGAACCATCGTTAGGGATTTCAACCCTCCAGGTGTCAGGATATGCAGCCGTACCAAGGTTTACTACAAAGTCTCTTGTGGCACCAGATTGCGGAACTTCAGAAGTGTCATTCCAGTATGCGTATGGCATTGAGGTATTACCGTCCTGATTGAAGTTTAGCCATTCAACCCTTTCCTGATGTGTGTACTCACTGTCTGTGTAGAAATCAACCTGAATTTGATAGTACTGAGGGGCGTAATTTGTGTTTTCTGGATATTCAATATTGAAAACATTTTGTGAAGAACCACTATACTCTTCGCCAGTGAACGGGTTATGGACCACTACGTAATATCCAACTTGGTCGTTGACGATATAAACGGAAGTTGTGCCACTTTCATAACCAACAGTCTTGTCTTTGATGTAATAGTCTGGATTGAATGAAGGTACAACCTTGTTTCTACCAGTCTGTGTAACTTGTCCAGTTACTGAGTTCTTGAGAACGGTCCTTTCCGGGTCTTTATAGAAATTCACTGTGAAGGTAGTTTCCCTGACAGCGGCATCATTTCTTACACAATAAAATGCAACAGAACCGCTACCATACCCTTCGATACGGGTTGGTCTGAGCCATTCAACATTATACTCAATACGCCAGTATAGGTTTTCTCCGTACACCGTACAATAGGTGTTGCCAGCATTGTAACCCCTATTGAGGCTTGTTGGTTCGATAAAACCATCCTCAATTACAACACCTTCCTGGTTGATGGTTGTAACCACCCTGTTACGTTCTACTAAGAACTGGCTGTCGTAATAGAAAACAACAGTAAACTCTGTACTTCTACTATCCTCACTTGTGTTCTGTTGAACATATAGTGTTGGGTAAGCGTTACCGTAGCCTTGCTGTTCATCACTGTAAGCAAAGGAACCAAACTCTATTTGCCAGTAAAGTCCGTCTGCCTGAATTTGGAATGGAGTTGAAGCCTCTCCGCTAACAAAATCAATGGTACCACCAAGTGTATCGGAACCAGCTTCTATCGTTTCCAGGCTGTTGTAGTCGAGGTAGATTCCGTCGTTCTCGTTGCCGTACTGAGCGACGTATGGCTTTGCCAACTTGCCCTGGTCAAGAGCCTGCTGGACATATAGCTGACTTTCAAATTTACCAATATAATGCGCCATTAGTTACCTGAGTTATTTTCTACATTATTCATACGTTCATTGAGGTCGTTAAGTGCTCTTGCAATAACCTCTTCCTGTGCGGTTGACATACCGCCACCACCGCCGGAACCACCGCCAGCGAAGTTGATAGTTGACAAATCAATAACCATAGCTGTGGAATATTAGTAGATTATTGTTACTGTGTCGGTATTACCGCTAAGACGGATGTATTGGTTAAATGCGACCCCGTTGCAGATAAGGGTTTCGTCTGCCGGAACTTCCTCGCTGTAGCTCGAATAGTTTTCGCCATCGGCTGAATACTGGAGTACGTAACCGCTGCTTGAAGGACTGACGCTGAAGGAATGGGCGTCCACCTGGAATGGGGTCTCCCCCTGGATAATTTTCTTTGCCATTTTGTTAATCTTTTTCTCACCCTGATTAACAGGTTATTTACCATAGATATAAAAAATCACCGCATCGGTTGATACGGTGATTAACTATTTGCGGAATGCGATTAGGCTTCCTTCTCAGCAGCCTCGATTACTGCAAGTGCAGCAGCCTCAGTGACTTCGAACGGATACTCGTCAGAAGAATCCCTAAGGGTGACCTGGTAGTAGTTACCGTCGGTCTTCTGCTGTCCGGTCTGACCAACACCAGCGTTTGCGGTGACACCCTCGTTGTAACCGAGGAACCAGTAAGCACCGTTTGAGTCCTTGACCAAACAAGCTACTTCACCCTTTGCAAGTGCAACCATTTCGGTGCGCTTCTTGGTTTCCATACGGCTGAAGAGCATAACGAGGTCAGTCTCGATGTAAGAAACACCGTTGGTCTCGTCGATGGTAAGGTTTGAGGTCATAGAACCACTGTTCTTGCGGAACTTGTATTCAACCCAACCAGCGGTAGCCACCGTAGCGTCACCAGCATAGGTAAAGCCAGTAATCATATTGTAGGTAGATGCAGACTCGTCACTTTCCGTATCGACAACGGCTGACTGGAGCTTGTCGTAAGGGAGTAGGTACACAACCTGGATACCACCAACACTGTTTGAGCAGCTTGCGTTAAGTGCGTTAAGTGTAATTGATTTACAAGACATTGTTATACTTTGTTTACTTTCTTATTTTTTCTCATAAAGGGGCGAACCCTATTGTCCACCCCAGGTTTCCAGCGGTCCTGATTAGGCGATGGTATAAAGAACCACCATATCAGGATAGAAGGTGTTGATACCAGCAGCGAACTTAATCTTCAGTTTGAAGATGTCGTCGTCCTCGGAGAACCAGAGTTTGTACTCTTCCTTATCGTTGAGCATATCGGAGCCGAAACGAATGTTGTTCCAACTGGTGATGTAAATCTTGTCGTTTACGCCACTCATACCGATGGTCTTGTGGATAGGAACGTTGGTGCCAGGGAAAGTGATGTCGATGTCCTCCTGCTTTGCATCAGGTGCGAAGTGGTAAAGGTTCTTCTCAACCAAAGCATCAACAAATGCCCTGTAATTGCTTGGACTTACGAACACAACAGCCTCGTCAAGAAGGTCCTCAGGGATAGCGAAGATAGCTTCCTTGATTGCGTTGTAAACGCTGGTACCAGCAGCGGTCTGACCAGTGATGGTGGAAGCGGCGTCAGCACCAGCAGCGATGGTCAAAAGACCGTCGATGAGGTCACCGTTATTCTTGTCACCCTGCCACACAAGCTCTTCAAGCTGCTTGTTGACGGAAAGGTTAACCTCGTCCATAAGCTTGCCCTCGAAAGGAAGGGTCTCCTGTCCAGCAGCGAGGCGAACCTCGTACTCATAGACCTTACCAATAAGGTCGTCCGGACACCAAGTCTTGTTAACCTTCATAATTGCGACCTCGATTTCCCTCTCGGAAAGAACGTCGTCGCCTTCTGCGTTGAATCCGCAGCCCCTACCGTCCTGAAGTGGAGCATTGACGGAAAGTTGATGCATACGAGCCTTGGTCTTCACACCAAGCTCCTTGCCTGCCTTAGCAATAGTGTCACCCTTACGAGAACCGAAGATAGCCTCTTTGGTCAAAAGCTCGGTATTCTCCTTTACATAAGCGGTAAGACCTGAAACTTCAAATGCCATTTTTCTTATAGTTTTACTTGATTATTATTTTCTTTTGCTTCTAAATATCAGATAGTCAAAAACTGGTTAGTTTTTGAAGTACCTGCGAAGATTGTTCAGTTTCTTGTCGTCTGATTTTTCAGAAACGACCTTATCGAACTGTTCCTCGGCTGGCTCAGCAGCGGGCTCTTCAAGCTTTGCCTCAAGCTCTGCAATGCGCTCCCTGAGTTCACCATTTTCTCTTTCGAGTCTTGCGACCTCGGCTTCCAGGTTTGCGATACGCTCGTCCCTTGGGTCAACCTCAGTCTCTGCCTCAGCCTCAGGCTCTTCGGACTCGTTCTGTTCGTCGTTCTGCGGAGTTTCCTCGGCAGGTTCCTCAGTTTCCTGCGGTGCTTCATCGGCAACTTCAGGCTCCCTGATTTCCGCTACCTTACCATCGGCGATTACATAGACAGTTCCGTCCTCGATTTTGTATTCACCGTCCTCAGGTACAGTCTCGTTTCCATCTTCGTCAACGAGCATAACACTCATACCAACCTCAAGTTCGTCACCATCGTAAGAAAGCAAACCCTTATCAGTTGCGAGTTTGGCAAACTGTGCGAGTACGCTCTGCAACAGTGCCTTGATTTTGTTAATTTTTGCCATTGTTACTTATTTAATTTGTTACTTATTTTCTCAAGCAGACCCTCGATTTCGTCGAGGACGTTTATTTTCTTTGATAGCTCAACAGGAACCACATCGAAAGTACCAGCAAGGCTGAACCCCTTCCACTGACCTTCCTTGATGCCTTGCCAGATTTCGTCGTTGAGGATGTGGTATTCGAACATAAGGGTGTCATCCGGCATATCCTCGAAACCCTTGGGGGCGATGCCCTTTTCCCGGTTGATGAAGAACGCCTGGGTAAGCACAACACCTTCAACCAGTTCGAAACTATGGTCAGTATCGACGTTGTTTACGTTCATTTCCTGGAAGAAACGCTCAGCCATCTTATGGATTGTTGCCGCCTCGTATTTGATGTAGTAAGGCATACCATCAGCGGTTTCCCTGTAAATGAGCTTGTCAGGAACCATCACAACACCAAGGACCTTTCTCTGTTCCTCGTCCTGGATGCTGAACTGGAGTTTTTCCTGTTTATTGAAGGCAAGGAACTCGCTCTCAACGGCTGGGTCGTCAACGAGTGAAACAACCACCATTCCGGTGTCCTCGCTGTCAAGCATAGCCTTGTAAACAGGTATTCCGTTATATGATGAAATCATTGTGAACAATTTTGTTATAGATATAAAATAAGGGGCTTTTGGCAAGCCCCTTTACTTGTAATCAGCACTAACAAGCTATGTTGCTTGTAAGTTACCAGGTTGTCTCATTTGTACGTTTCGTAGCCAGTTCCTGACTTGCCGTCACATCCGATTCTACTACGAAGGCTCTAAGAGGTTTCTCGTCAAGACTGTTGCGTAGGTAATCGGTATCGTCCTTACCTGTCACATTGGTCACATACTGTGGCTGGTAATCGGAAAGTGAAGGCATCGCATTGACGTATGAGTCAGCACCGGAACCAGTATTGTCCTTGGTGGTGGCGAGAATAAGCTTCACATTTGCCATACCAGCGGCGAGTGCGGCGGCAGCAGCAGCGATACCAAGTGCCGGACCGACATAAGGGATTGAAGCAAGTGAGTTGTAAGCACCAACGGCACTACCGAGAGCGTCCATCGTTGCAGCAGCAGCCTTGATACCCCTGTACTCGTCAAGCTGTTTCTCGGCTTCCTCATTGGTCATCTTGCCTTCCGCAACCTTTACCTGCATCGTCTTTTCAACGGCGGTATAAACATCGTCGAAGATGCCACTGAGTCCCTGGAAACCCTGCTGGAGGTAACCCGAAATCTCATCGAAAGCAGCCTTCGCATTATCAACCCTCATCTGGTCAATCTGCAACTGGTATTCAAGCGTACCGAGTGCAAGTTCCTTCTGGGCGTCCGCAAGTGCGGCTTCCATTTCGAGCCTTTCCTGACCGACGAGTTTGCCACTATCAAGCACCTTCTGCATCTGTTCAATCTGAGCCTTGGCACTTTCCTCGTAGATTTTCTTTTCATCTTCGAGACCTTGAAGTTCAGCTTTGTTACGTTCCACACCCCAGACGCTGGTGCTACCCATAGCACCCCAGACCCTTTCGCCCTTGACGTTTGCATCATTACCGAGAAGCATAGCGTATCCGGTATTCACACTGTTCATTCGTTTGCGGGCGTCCTCCCAACGCTGAATCTGTGCGATTGCAGCATCGGCTTCCTCCTTTGCATACTTTGATGTGATTTTCAGGCGTTCCTGGGCGTAGTGTTCCTCAAGGTTGGTAGTTTCAATACCCTTGCGTTCGTACTCCTTGATTTCCTTGTCCATTGTGTCCTGAAGGTTGGCAAGTTCAACTTCCATCATCGCCTTGTTGTATTCGTTTATGGTCTTTGAAGTTGCCAAATCAAGTGCCTTGCGTTCAAGCAGTGCGTTCTTGTACTTATCGACGTACTTGTCAAGGATGTCCTGCTTACGCTTGGTGTACTCAGCCTCCAGTCCGGTCGTATCCTCACCAGCGTTCTTGTAGATTTCCACCTGAACGGTATGCCACTCTTCGAGTTTGTCCAGTTCAACCTGGAGTTCAGTCTTAAGTGAATCAAGGTACTGTTTTTGGAGTTTGGTATGGTACTCATTGAAATCGTTGAGGTACTTCTGCTTGTTTACCTGTGCCTCTCTGAGAGCCTTTTCGTCATTCTTGTAATGCTCGATGTACTCGTCATACATCTTGTTGTAATACTTGAGACCTTCGGCACTGTACTTCCAGATTGAAGCGAAGTCGAGTTCCTCGTATTCACCCTGGAATTTCTGCAAAGTCGCCTCGAATTCCTTGATGTAGAGTTCCCACTTACTGAACCAGTTGTCACCCTTACCGGAACCACCGTTCTTACCAAACAGCAACTCGCTCGGATTGAACTCTTCGAGGAACTTGTTAAGCCACTGCTCAAAGTCGTTCTGAACACCCTTAAGGTTTTCCTCGGCTCTCTTGATGGAACCCTGCAAAGCATCGTCCATAGCCTTCTGGGTTTGTTCAGGCGTAGGCATACTACCGACACCGATGGTAGGTGAGTAAACGGTACCCATAGTCTGCTGGAAACTACCGAGTGCGTCAATCTTTCCGTTCCTTGCCTCGGCGACCTTATCCATTGCATCGATTACGTCCTTGTACTTCTCGGTAATCTTGGATGTCATAGCCTCAGCTTGTGCCTGTTTGATGAGAGCCTTTGTAACCTCGTCAATGGACTGTGCGAACTCACCGTTCTTTACCTTTGCTATATTGGTTGCGGTCGTAGCACTGCCCATCGTTTTCAGCACTTCCTTCGCAGCAATGGTACGTTCCTTATCTGACTTGGAAGCCATCGTAGCCCACTTGCTGTATATCTGAAGGTCTACAAGCTGTTTTGCGGCGTTCCTATGTCCCTCCTGCATTGCCTGGTTCCACTCCTTCTGGAACCTTGCAGCCTGCTTTGCTTCCTTGTTGAAAATGTTAAGGTTTCTCGCCCACTTGATAATGTCCTTACCGAAGATTGCAAGCACCATAATCACAGCAAGTATTAAAGTCTGCCAGGACAAAAGCGTCTTGATTAGACCCTTCAATGCACCTCCGGCGGTCTGCATCTTACGCTGTTCCTCGACTACTTTCTCAGCAGCAGCAAGTTTGTTTTCAGCATTGGTGAGACCGATTTCAGCAGCCGTAAGTTCAGCGGTTGCAGCAGCAAGGTCGATGGTAAGCTGTGAGTTCTGTGCCTTGAGTTTGTTAAGGGTTTCAAGGTTTATGATAAGTTCCTGGTCTGTGCCGTTAAGGTTAACCTTTGAAGCAACCTCAGCCATCAATGCCTGGACCCTTGCCTGTGTCAGAGCAAGGTCGTTCTTCTTAGCCTGAGCAGCCGCCAAGGTCGCCCTTGCCTGTTCGAGTTCTGCCTTGGCACTGTCCCTAACAGCCTCGGCTTCCGCAAGGTGTGAACCAGCGGACTGCAACACCGCAGTAGTTTCAGCCTGGTGCGCTTCCATTGACTCGGCTGCTTCACCAGCTTCTGCTCGGTGTGCGGTAGCATCCTGAGAAGCCGCAACACTTGCAGCATCCCCTGCTTCCTTGAGTGACCTATAAGCGTTGACTATGCTTGGAATTTGCTGAGCCAACTGCATAAAGAACTGCTCAGGACCATTCTCAAGTGAAGGTATCGTCTTCGCCAGGCTGATGAAAGACCTTGACATAGAATCAGCCGCACTGTTGATGGCTCCCTCGTAATTTCCGACATTCCTTTGGAAATTTCCGATGGATGCATCCATACCCTTGAGCTCGTTGTTGATTGCCTTGATTGAAGGTGCAAGGTCAAGTCTCTGGGCTTCATCAGAGGTCTGCTTATATGTTTTGTTGAGGTCCTTGAGGATGTCGTTAAGCTGACGATAACTGACGTTCGATGCATCGATGACGTTATCGTTCTTCTGCATAACCTTCACCAACGCCATTTCCTGGTCAGCCAATTGCTTGGTCAACTCAGCGGTTTTTTCCTTGTCGTTCTTATACTCCTTAAGCTCTTCCCTGGTCCTTGTAATCTGGTTCACCAGTTCCTCGAATGCAGCCTGGAGTTGTGAGGCATCACCAGTAAATACGACTTTTTCTTCAATCTGTTCTGCCATATTCTAACAATTTTAGATAAATATCATTTCTAAACACAATGGGGGCACCGCAAGGCACCCCCACACCCAGTCCATTAACAAGGTAGCGACTCCGGTAGCAACGGCGGGTGATTATCCTTCCTGATATATTCCGATGGTTCCGGAAACACCATTCTTTTCCATTTCCAAGTGTCCACTCCTGCCTTCACCACTTGTATTCGGGTCGCAGACTATGGTTCCACTCCAGACATTGTTCCCAAGATGGACGAAATTGTCCAAGGTGTGCCATTGCCCGTCGAAAGGTTCATCGTAATCGAATACCCAGTTTGCACCAGCATCGGCTCCTATGACTGTAACAGTGAACGCCGAACTTCCACCACTTGCCGGGAAGTACATAGTTCCAGGGTTAGGAACAACCAACGAACCCTCAGGTCCCAACTGTATGAAGTTGAACATCTGTCTATCGTCGTAGTCGCCAACAAGAACGACTGTGAACGTCCTCCAATCTGAGTCTGTGTCGGTATTCGTCAGAGCCGTAGCGGTAAAGGTCGTCTGTCCACTCGGATTGTGACCCATCCAGTAATTGTCTGAGAATTCAATCCAGTCATAACCCGGACCGTTGCCACCCCAACCCTGGGTAGAGTTAACGGTGAACGTAACGACACCACCGGAAGCTGGAATCGGGTCTGGTGACATAACACAGGTGGTCGTAGGTGTTTCACTCGTAGGGACCACAGGGTCAACATAGCTGGTGTAGTCAGTGATTGCCTGGACCTTCACAAATTCAACCCTCGTAAGGTCATTGGAACATACGTTCCAGTCGATGATGCGGTTAATTCTCCATAGGGAATCACCGAACCAATAGAACTGTCTCAGCAACCTTTCACCCTGTGTCTTTGGAAGCCTTACGTAGGTTTCGAGAATCCTTGTATTTACGTCATAGAGGTCATTGACGTAGCTTGACCAGAACCTGTCATAGATGTTCGCATTTTCGTTGTAATACACAAACGGTGTGTACAGTTCCTTGGTTTTACCGAAATCCCAGGCGTTGATGATGTATGAGCCGTTCTCGGTGTAGGTGTAACGACCGAATGAAGGCAGAGCACCGATTACGTCACATATCTGCTGACCGGACTTATTCCAGATAGTATTCGACCATAACCAGCAAGGATTGCTGTTGAAGGTCATCATTTCCGGCAGGTCATCAGAAAGGGTGTAATACACATAGTTGCCACTTGCGTCGTATGTTCCGACACTTCCATTGTAGAATACGAACACACCACTTCCATCGATAGGGTCCTTCTTGACATCCCTGAACTGAACCTTCGGGAATACGTCGTACATATCGCCATACTGACCGAGCGCAATGTCAGAGAAGTTGAGAGAACTACCAACATCAACAGAGTAGCTGTCTTCACCGTTACGAAGGCTGTACTTCACCCAGTTGAACAGAGGGGTAGGGTAGTTATCCTGACCATTGACAACCCTGTTGTAGAAGTAAGGTGACTTCTCAAGACCCTCGGCAGCATTGTTATACACAATACCTTCAAGAAGGTCCTCGGTCTCACTATCGAAATTATACCCGGTGTTGACCTTCTGTGCGCCGTAATCATTACCCCATTTGTTATAGTACTTGGTTTCGAACATACCCTTGTCGTTCTGGGTGTAGTTGAAACTGTACCATTTGTGCTTGAAGGTAAGCGGAGTTATCTTGGTGTCCCTTGCCATATCAATGCGGTCGGACCAATCCTGTATCGGGTTTGAATTGTAATACTTACCCCTCGTAAGGATTTCAACCCTCTTCCTAAGCGGGTCCTTACGCAGATACAGTCCGAACGTCTTAAGATAACCGAGCAAATAGTCGCAAGGCGTACCATCAACGTTGAGCAACACCTGTTTTGTGACCTTTGCACCGGAGTTAATTTTGGTACCACCACCATAATATGCCTGACCAGTCATAACTGGCTTTATCCAACTTGAATCCTTTGTGTTTGCGGTATAGTTGGACTCCGTTATCGAGGTTGACGCATAAAGCTTGCCCAACCTTGAACCGTAGGTATTGACCCACTCACCCCTGTACGTCTGCACCTGGGTAAGGTTCGCCATCATCGTAGCATACAGTTTCACAGTGGCAACCTTGCTGTTGTTGGTGTTCATCTTCAAAGTGATGTCCTCAGCCCACTGATAGGTTCCTGCACTTACCTTTGAAAAGTAACCGAGCCTGTTCTGGATGCTTGCATTCGCATATCCCGGCTGATACAACGTCTGGGTAAGGTTGAGGTATGAACCGTTAACCTCGGAAGTGAGGTTGTAGATGTCACTACCACAAACAACGTTACCCTGGGCGTCGAAACCTACCAACTGGTAAACGTATGAACCATAGTCAACCCTTGAATTGCTACCGGACACATACGCAGATGTGTAGAGTGTGTTCACCGTCGCAGGGTCCCTCGGATAAGAGTAATCCCTTGCAGTGAGCATAGGTCTGAACGTAACCTCCAATGCGGTGGTTCCCTGACCCCTTGCGGAGTCTTCCCTCAAAGTGTAGATGGTGTTCGCCTGACCGTTAAGGGTCATAGTACTGGAGATTGATACCGACCAAGGCTGTGTGGTCTCGTCCTCGTACTCCATATCAGTGAGCAACGGCAAAGTCACCCAGGCGTCCTCATAGTAGGTATTCCCGACATTAAAGAAATCCGGGTCGAGAGAAACATCATAACCACCATTCTGCGTCGGGTCACAGCAAGCATTTATAAGCTTCTTGACCCTCAGCACTGGTCTCTGAAGGTATGAACGAAGGTCCCTTATTTCCCACTCGTTCATTTTCCCGTTAATTTCACCAAAGCCGTAGCCGTTGATGGTTGAATATGTCTTGCCACTTGCGGTTACCGACGTAGGGAAACCCTGAACGACGTTCGTATTGCTTCCTTCCCTCACCCTTACATCATCAGTGAACCCTGTGGTGTTGATTAGCACCCTGTCCGCATCAATGGAATCCGGGTAACCATTATAGCAAGGTGCGAAGTTAATTACACCCCATTTCGGATTGGAGCTTTCAGTATGCTCCGAAAGTGTGAGCCAGGCGGCTTTGACTGTCTGCCAGGTGATGTTGAAGTCAAGCTCGGTCTCAGGATTGCCACTCGTACCGCCAGTCACAAGGTAGTTAAGGTCACAAAGCCTGAGTTCCTCACCAGTATCGGAATAAGTGAGCGAATATAGGAAATCGCCGACACCGCCATACAATGTTACGTTGTATGTAACAGTATTGTTTTTCCTGTTGACAGCATCAAGCTTGACGTATCCGGTCTCATAGAGGTCTCCATCAACGAACAGTTTGAAATCAGTTCGCTTGGAAGGATTGAAGTAACCCTCGATTTCACCGTTTGTCGCCTGGGTACGGGTAAGGTCCCAAATATCATTGAATATCTGGTTGTTCCTTGGTGTGCCCTCAACCTGTACGGTCTTGGTGTATGAGTTTTTCACTGCGGTCGGGTTCTGGATGGAGTCCATATCGAACTGGTACAGAATCGAAGGCTCCTTGCTGAACTCAAGTTCCTCACCGCCAATGAAGAGTCTTACTTTCTGGTGCATATTATCTCCTGATTCTGGTTTGTGATTCTTCGACCGAAACAGTGTACTGAACAAACCTGCGATTGTTCGTAGCAAACGTCTTATACTCTGCCACACTGTTCGTAATAAAGGCTGGTCTGATTTCATCTGTAATTAGGTTGTGTAGGTATAATTTTGTCGTTGGCAGGAGGTCCGATGCCAACCTCTCGGCTTCCTCGTCAGACAGCCACCCGGTATTCAGTTGGTACGTCGGTGAAATCTCGACCATATATCGGTTGTTCTCGAAATTGATGGTCTGGTTGCTCACCGTCCTGTTGTACCTATGGTCCGTAAGGTTGTCGGTACGCTTGCACTTGCCTTCGAACAGGAACGAATTCCAACCACCGTATTTGTTGACATAGTAAACGGCATAGTCACCACAATAACTACAGTCGTATGTGACCGAGTTATTGATGGTGATTTTTGCGTTGCTTGCACCGAGGTCCGAACAGTCCCTGACCCAGGTTGAAACTCCGGCTGGAAACGTTTTGGTATTTGATATAACTGCCATTGTTCAAGTTTTACATAGATATTATTTTACGCATCACCGACCGCACTCCAATTGAAGTATCCGAGGTAGTAACGGTCCTCGCTCATCCAGGAACTATAGTCAGCCCCGGCAGGGTAATGCAGTGTTCCACCTTGCGGTATCAACTGGAACGAATACTGAAGCACCGTTGGCGCCGTAGTGCCAAGTGCGGTTATCGACATTAGCGAATCACAGCTACAGAACACACCCTCTTCGAGTTTGGTGATGTTAGCCGGAATGGTTATCGAAGGCAGTGATTCACACCTGTAGAACAAGCTGTCGCCGAGAACCGTCATACCCCTACCAATGGTAACCGCAGTCAAGTTGTGCATATCTGTGAACGCAAAGTCGGAAACATCCGTAACACTGTCCGGTATAATCAACTCAGGTACCGCACTGTAACTCAGTATATTGTTTCCTATATGTACAAGACCCTCGTTGAGCGTCAGTGAGGTCAAGCTTTCAGTGTATTGCAATGCGTTCGCTGAAATGTACCTTAGTGAAGGTGGAGCGACGAAAGTCCTGATGCCCGTATTTGCAAACATATCCATACCGAGGCTTTCGCACATAGAAGGCTGTGCAAATGTCACCGCAGTAAGGTTGGTACATCCGCTGAATACATTCGGGTAGGCTCCGGTTACGTTCTGTGCGATTTCAACTTTCCTCAGATATTGGTTGTTCATCCACATCTGCCAACCGATGCTTCCTGTTTCTCCACTGACCTGGAACTTGACGATATGCTCACCAGCTTCCGAGAAGTTGTAGTACTTGGAAAGTGGAACGTCAACGCCATCAACCCTCATAGTCTGTTTGAGCGTTTGAGTTCCGGTACGCCCGGTTTGAGCCATAGTTGACATTACGAGGTTATTTCCAGACTGAGGGAAGTCGAACGTACACACAATCCAGAAGTTCGAAGGGTCGTTGTCTTCCTGGTATAGAGGCACCTGTATTGAATGGTCTGAGTTGTAAACGACAAGAGTGTCAGTCTTTGACGTTGAATATGGGTTGAAACCACAGGTAACGCTGATGGTTGTGGTACCGCTGCCACCACTATTCTGACTTACAGTAAACCAACCTGATGTGTTGCCACTGATTTGCCAGCCGTAGTTACTGGTAATGGTGAGCGTCTTGGTACCACCTTCGTTGGTCCAGTTGAGTGAAGAAGGAACGACCGTAAGGGTTTTTTCCATATTCTTCTGAGAAACTACCGCAGTAGCGGTTGAACTGTCGCTACCGATGACCACAATCCTTCCAGTCTTTTCATTGAAAGTCTGGTTTGGCTGCGTAGTGCCAGTAAATGTGAACGTTCCAGCACCGCCGGAAGTTGAACCATTGATGGTAATCCATTCAGGATAGGAATCAAGCCTCCAAGATACGTTTGAAGTAACAGTGAAAACCTGTGAGCCGCCAGTATAAGAGAATACGTAAGTCGTAGGAGCAATGGTGATGCTCGACTCGAACGCATCCTGGGTAACAGTCACAGGAACACTCTCGGAACCAGCAGCAAATACGACGACGCCGTTTCTGGTTTCGGTCCTCAAATTACCCTGGGCAACAAGGTCAACAGTCGCATTTCCGTTTCCTGATGATATAGGTGCGACAATCCAATCAGGCTTGCTCTGTATGTACCAGTTACCGTTCGTAACAACAGACACCTGCTTAATCTCGCCATCGGCAATATAGTGCAGGCTCAAAGGAGAAACCGCAAGGTTGATGTGGTATCCCTGGGTTACTGGAATGGTCAAAGTTCTGTCACCGTAACTTATTACGATGGACCCGTCCCTTCCGGTTCCGGCTGGGTTCTCGGTGGCGGTAAAAACGACCTCGGTGTTCGACACAGCGGAATAACTTCCACTACCTGTCAGGGTAGAAGCACTCAACCAATCTGGCATTGAAATAATGGTCCAGGATGTATTTGTTGAAATTGACATTGTTCGAGAACCTCCGGTCCAGTCATAACTCAACGAACTTGGGAATGTGTTGACAAACAAATCGTACTCGATGTCATAGTTGAAGGTTGTGGAACCAGTGTTGTATATGGTGAACATCGACCGCATCCTCGAATCAATGTGACCGTTGATTGGCTCTGTCATCATATACCTCGTCTGACCAGTCCACCTGTCCTCGTATGACCAGTCGTAGATGAAATTGTACGTCTCAAGTAGCTCGGTGCCAGGCAACTGCCTGATTTGGTAATTCTTGCTGGCTTCACTGTTCTTGACAACATCATCGAACGCACCCCTTATGTCGGTATCGAAATCAGGAGTGACATATTCCTCGACAATGTTGTTGACATTGATTGTGATGCCAGTCTGGTCAGGCATACGCATAGTGTAGCCGTTATGAACGGTGTTTCCACTTTCATCGGCTATCACATAATCAAGTGTATCTGCGTTGCTCTTGAACGTAATATCTTTCCAAATTGGTGAGTATATCATATTCGTTTATTTTTATCCATTATAAATCATCCACAACAGTCCAGTTATAGTAACCGAGGTAGAACTGTTCGGAGCCCATCCAGGAACTGTAATCAGCACCAGCCGGGATGTGCAGCGTACCGTTCACTGAAGCACTGTGCATATAGAAACTTGTACTGGTAATCGTAGGTGCCACAAGAGCATAACAGGTAATCTCGGTCATTTGGTTATTTGCAAAAACAGTCAACCCTATGCTTGTTATTGTACTCGGTAGGATAATCCTTCTCAACCTTGCTTCACCTGAGTAGTTGGCAAACGCACCATCAGGCACCGTAGTCACCGGACCGTCGAATATCATCTTGTACCCATTCGTAATCCTCTCGGTCGTAATGTAGTTTGCACCCCATCCGGTCGTCACTACCGTACCCTGTTCCATACCTCTGTTGGTGTAGTAAGTAACAGAATATTCATCCGGTATCTGACTAAACTGCGTAACGTCAATGTTCACACTCATATCGACACCGTTAAGCTTCACATTGATTGTACCAGTTCTTTCGTTTCCGGTTGAGTTTGAAAGACAGTTGACCGTAAACCCGGTATTGCCAAGGCTCGTAATAGAAAGCCAGGCGCTCTGGGTCGTTGCCATATATGATGTCGATGCCGTAACATTGAAAGTGGTGTCACCACCATTTACAAGGAATGAGGCTGACGTAGGTGATACGGACAATGTGTGTGCATACTGCGAAACCGTTACAACCTTTACCTCGTTCCCACTGGTGACCCTGATGCTTCCGGTCCTTGAAGCTGAGCCGGAATTGTTCTGACAAGTCACCACAAACCCGCCAGAATTCCTCGTTACGCTCAGGAAACTATCTTCACTGGTAACACTCCAATTGCCGGACAATGAATCGACGGAGACATTCGCAGTTCCACCCGAAGCCTGGAATTCAAGCGACAGTGGAGTTACATTGAAGTATCTGTCACCGCTATTGTATATGAAGTAGCCGACATCCCTCTGACTGTCACCGTACTCTGTGTACATAGCCTTCATCCTTGGGTCAAGGTGCCCGTTGATTGGCTCGGTCATCACATAGGGGCTTTCACCCTGCCAGTCGCCACCATAGTCCATAAGGAACTCGTAGTTCATCACCTCGTATCCGTCCTCACCGCACAGTGAAAAATACCTGACGGCATTCTCGTTCTCAACCACATCATCGTCAAGCTCCCTGATGTCAGGCAATACATTCTTGAGATAGTTCTGGCAAATCTTGTTCACCTGGACGTAACACCCGCCGTCACCCGGACGACAGTACGACGTTCCGAAATAGACAGACACACCGCTGGTGACGATTGAGTAACTGAACGAGCTTCTGTTCGATGCATAAAAATACGTATCCTTCCAGATTGAACATTTTGTTAATTCCCCGGTTCCCTGGGTTACATAGATGTAGTTCGTCCAGGTCTGACCGCTGGTGTCGGTGCATTGGAACGTTATCCTGTCATTCCTGACACCACCAGTGTTCTCGGCAACGGTGAAACGGTAGCTCACAACGTAATCGTCACCCTCCTGACCCGCACCGATGAAATCGTATGTAATCCAGGACGGGCACACTGGGTACTGCTCGTTCCCACCCACCGTATTCTCATAGAAAACAGTCGGTGAAAAGGTGCCTCCGGTATGTGAGAATCCTACACTTTGGGTATCAACTTGTATCATATAAAACTGTTTGAAATAAATATCTTATAGGACCATTATGTCCGTAATCGTCTTGTCGGTCCAAACACCGTCACCCTTGGTGAGATTGACACCTGACCACAGTTCACCTACAACGGTGTGGAAGTCACTGCTTACGTCCTTCGCCAGAGCCTCGGCAATCATCTTCCTGAAAGCATCCATCGTTTCCTTAACGCTGTCCCTGAGGATTGGTTTTGGTTCAATGCCATTCTTCGCAATGTTCGTAGCAATAGCCCAGGCAAGACCGGAAGTCTGCTTGCTGACGTCCAACGCTCCGAGGTTCGGGGTCAGGGACGCATAGTTCGGAACGCCCCTCTGGGTGTCACTTGGAATTATGTGCTTCCACTCAATCCACTTCTCGATAGCCTCAATCGGTGGAAGGTGACCCTTGTATTCGCTGCCGTATGCCTTGCGACCTGACTCGACGAATTTCCAGTAACTCATAAGGTTGATTGAAACCTTCATTCGTCCGTTGCCGTCAATGTCAGCCGTATGGATTGTGACGCTCTTGAACAGTTCCCTGGAAGCAAGAGCATCATACTTTTCAAGTCCGTCCTTGTAAGCCTCACATACAGCCTGGGCAAACTCCATAAGGACCGCCCTGGTGTTCTCGTACTTTAATACCTGTGTGCCATCTGCCATTTGTTCAAATCCTCCTGTTCTCTACGACTTTTTTCCTTTATGTAATCGACAATGTTGAAGAACTCAATCACACCCATTTCCCACACATCGTCCCAGGTCACCCGTTTTGTATGTGCGACTTCATCAATCTGCCTAAGCCAATTATACCTTCGATGTTTTTCATCAAACTCATCCTCGTTTCCTTCAGCTTTATCTTCCTCACCGGGTCCTTTTCCCTTATCTCCATCATCGTCGTCCCCCAGACCAAACGTATCAGACCTTTCAGATACGAATTCTTTGAACGCTTGGCAAAAAAAAAGCAGGCGTTCTCGGCAACCTCGACAGGCATCTTCTCCCGGAATACCTCGGCAACCTCCAGGGCATCGTACCCGTCGTTGTACTTGTGACCCTCAGGAAGAATGAAACAAGCCAGTACGTTGCAGTAATTCTTTTCGTAATCCTTGTAGAACGTCTGGAAGTCGATGTACTGAGCCGTTGTGATGTCCTTGAAGTCGGTATGCACCACATACTTCACACCATCCAATGTGATGTACTTGTTCCTTAACCTGTCCTTCACATCAGGCTTCTTCAATATGAACGCACCATCAGCCAACAAACGCCTCACCTCACCAACCGGGGAGTTGAGAAGCTCGTCAGGGGTGCAGTCACACAACACAGCCAGGATTTCAATGTCACTGTTTTCAACCTCGTCCCTGATTATTTCCTTGATTTTCTCGTACTTACCAACAGGTAACGTACCCCAACTCTTGTATTTCAGTTCCATAAGTGTAGCCTAAATCTTGTAACTTATTGATACACAGTTCAAGTTCGAGTTCGTTTACAACTCATCTTGAAAAGCCTATGCAGTACTGTCCGGTTGTCTGGTTGGTGTAGTAGGCGTTGTAGGCAAGCATCGACGACATAACGATGTCGTCGTGAGTGCCGTAGGCGCCGTTGTAGGTAACCACCTGGGTTTTCGGATTGTACTCGGCTTCGTATGCGGTGAACTGTGACACCAATGCCTTGTTATTAAATAATTTTATTTTACCTTGTTCCAGGGCGACCTGCATCTGTTGTACGAGTTCGCTCTTGGATTTATTTGTTGTGACCCACCTGTTAATCTTGCCGGACACAACGTTGAGCCGTTTATCGTTCAGTCCCTTGATGATGAGGTCAATCAGTGGTGAGCCGATGCTGTTGTTCTCGGCATTGATGCTGGCAATCCTGACACCGAACTTCTCAATGTCCCCCACAATCCTTTCAACCTGCTGGAAGGTTGTCAGGTCATTCCAGAAATCCAGGAACACCATTTCACCGTTCTCGTTAACCGCAGAAATTGCGGTATAGTCACCGCCGTTCCCGGCTCCGAAATCAATGCCCAGATAAACCCTGTTGAATGGTACAGGCGCCTCGTCAATCAGGTTCTCGTTAACGAAGCTGAACACCATACCGTCATCGTCCAACCACTCACCGAGGATTTCTGACTTGAACTGGTTTGCGGTAAGAATCCTCCGGTACTGTTCGACCATTTCATCGCTGATGAGGCAACTGGTATCCCAATCGTTCCAGTCGATTGATACGACCCTTCCGTTCCCGTCAAGACCTTCCTTGTAATAGTTGTAGAACACTCCGTCCCTAATCTTCGGCGTTGATACCAGGAGCATAGGGGCATTGGAAACCTGTCGCCAGGGAAGGACCAGTTCAAGTAGCTCAGGTGAAAGGAACGCAGCCTCATCGAGGATAAGCACACCCGTTACAGTGTAACCTCGAAGACCGTCCCGGATTTCAGCACTCTTGAAAAAAATCGTCGAGCCGTTGATGAACTCGATTTCAAGCAGGGTCTCGTTCTTTTTCTTGATGACACCGGAAGCATACACAGCATCGACCAGTTCCTTGTATATCTTTCGAGCCTGAGCCATCGTCGGGCTTATCAGGGCGTTCTTGGTCTTTGCGTAGTTCAGTGCGTAATGCAGGAGGATGCCCTGACACACATAGGACTTACCCCTCTGGCGGGGAGCCTTGACACAACATACAATTCCACTGTTGAGTCTGTTGCATACTGTATTAACAACGGCTTTCTGCCAGGGGTACAACTTCGGACCTATGTATGTCTTACCCTTCGCCACTACTTGTCAAACTCGAACTTGATTGGACCGTCAGCACTGACCTCAACCTTCTTCGTCTCGGCGTACAGACCGTAAATCTTGTTGAGTTGCTCAGTGAACATTGCGGCTTCCTTGTACTTGCCAAGACCCTTGCACTCCTTGATGGACTTTTCAATCTTTTCAATCTGGGTCTGCCTTGCCAAATCCCTGTACTCTTCGAAACCCTCGTTGAGGGACCTTAAAGCCTCGTTGGTCCACTCGAAAGCATTGGACCTTGCAATGCCGAATACCTGCATAAGCATCTGGACAGCCTCAATCCTCGACAGACCTTCCTTGGTAATCCAATAAATGATTAACTGGTTGCGAAGGATAAGGTCTTCCTCACCCCACTTGAATCCGGTCCTGACAAGCTTCCCGGACTCGTCCTTCCTAATCGGTCTCTGTTGCTTGAGGTATGCGATTACCTCTTCCTCACTCATACCATTACTGAACGGTGGTCTCTGTTTCTTTGCCATTATCTTCTGATTTTTGTTCGTTATTTGTAGCCTGTTTCTTTGGGCGACCAGGCTTACGCTTTGGTGCTGAGGCGGTTACGTTTTCAGGTTCGAGTTTATTTTGGACTTGCTCGGTTTCAAGGCGTTTCTTCTCGGCGAAGTAGAGCTTACCCAGTTCCTTGATGAACTTGAGCGTACAATGCGGGCACCCGAAGTCTGTCTTGTAGCGTCGCCCGGTGATGCGTTCGTAAATATCGTTGAGGGCTCTGTACTGTTTGCTTCCGAAGTTCCTTGCGTAGTTGCTGTTGATAGCTGTGTTGAAGTAGTACTCGTAGCCTTCAAGAGCTTTCATATCTTCTGCTGTAATCATAGCTTTATCATTTGGGATAAATATATTATAAGCCGAAATAGTCGGCGACTGCCTCGAACATACGGGCGATAAAATCAAGTGAAATAACAAGCAGGTCCTTGAATGCCGGGGTCAGGAAACTGAGCAACATACAGTAGGCGACCATCGGTATCGACAGGCAACCGCAACAGATTGTGACGATGAACGTAACCCACCAGGTCTGGCACCTGCTGCATTCGCATACTTTGAGAAGCGGGTGAATGTCCTTCCAGGAAAGGTCATCAGGGAACGGCTTGGTCTTGTAGGCATAACGCCAGACCACCCGGAGCATTTCGTCCGGGAACCCGGTGATGTCCGTCACATAGACAATCATCAATGCTATGAGGAACAGTTCGAGCGTCATAGGTCCTGAGGTCTAACTGCGTTGTGGTAACGCTTATTGTTCCAGTATGGTTCCCTCAAATCCTTCGCTTCAATCGGGGCGAAAGCTATGTTCGAATTATGGGCGTACCAGGTGAAGTAGTCGCTCTGGTACATACGCTGGTCAACCCACATTATCTTTGCCATAGGGAAATACTTCTGGAGTACGAAACTGAACACCGTCTGGTCAACCCTTTCAATGCCGGAACTGTCACCGAGGTATTTGAGCAAAGCGTATGTGAGCCTGTTCAGGTCCTCGTTCAACCTGTTCTTTGTCTGAATGGAATAGCACATCTGAGCCATACCCTTGTAGTTCTTGACATCCCAACCCTCAGCCATCTGCATAAACGCAAGGACCTTGTTTGCCTGCTGTATGTCATAACCCCTCGACTTGACCCAGGCTGTGTACTCTTCAAACTGGGTGTTCCTTGAAGGATGGAACATAAGGCTCAATTCACTGCCTTCCTTGATGTATCGGTCGATAAGCGGGTCAAGGTTCTTGTTGACACCCACACTTCCATCAATGCGAAGGACAATCTTGTCGTCGGTGTACTTCCAGGGGTCGAAGCGAATCTGGTAGCACTTGTCGAATGTGCTTCCACTGAGGGTGTCGTCATATACCACCTCCCAGGAACCGGACTCGTCCTTGAGGTTTGGGTCGTTGGTCACCAGAATGTACCTGGCTCTGTCACTTTTTTCCTTGACCGGATGAATGATTTCGTACCCGTCAATGATGTAAGTCAAAACTGTGTAACGTTCGTTATTTGTAGCCATATTTATCTAAGTCTTTGATTATCAATTATAGTTCGAGTTGATTGCCGACTAAACCCATCTTGGTCATAATGTCGGTCTTGATTCTGTTGATTTCCTTGAGGATGGTGGAGTGAGAAATGTTGCCGAGTAATCTTCCGAGCTTCCGGCTACTGCCGAGTTCCATATAAAGGCACCAGATTATTTTGTCAGCCTCCGGGAGCTTTGATATTGCCCGTTTGATTTCCAGGCTTCGCTCGTCCTCATTGTTCATCGGGTCATCGTCGTACTCGTATTCCTTCATAATCTGGTGAAGCTCGTCCGGGGTAATGTCAATGTTCATCTGGGATTTCATATATGTTCCTCGTTATTGGTCCACCCAGCAACCTTGGGCGTTTATAAATCCGGTAGAACGGAGAAGTAGCCGAAGCAATGTTGTTCATAACTAATCGAGCCAGATAGAAATTTAACTCACCCCTTTCGTAAATGCCTGATAATTTGGAGTCTACGAGAAGGCTAAATAGTAAATCCTGTTCCAAATCACAGAGGTCCGGGTCGCTCGAATTGTTGGTAACCTGACGGATTATTCTATCCAGAAGTCCCTCTCTCACAATCGTTTCCGTAATGCGTCTGTTTTCATCTGACGAAACCTTTTTATTGTCAATCACTGATTTCTAAATAATTTTAATATTTCCTTATTACGTAGTAATAAGGAATTATTAAGTGTCATTCCTTCCATCCTGGTAACCGCACATATAAATAATAGTGTCCTGTTCAGAAATGTAAAGTCCAACACATTCCGTAAATAAATATGTTCCAACATCAAAAAAGTTTCAAGTTTGGCATACTTTTTGCTATAGTGTAGGTGTAATACGAAATGAATACGTTTAACCATTAAATAATGCAGATTATGAAACAGACCAAATTAGACAAAGCGATGAGGCTTATGACTGGCGACTACGTTCTGATGAGTGAGCACAGCAATATGTTCCTTATGATGACCAAGAAGCAGGAAACCGACTGGGAGAACGCTCAAATCGCCCAGTATATGCAGATGCCTGAGGGTTTCCTGGACTACGAGCTTCAGCGTCGTCAGAAGCTCACCAAGGAGCAGTTGAGTGACGAGGCTCTGCACTGGATGATTACCGGGAGCCGGGTCGATGCCAAGGAGCTTGCGGTGGGTTATATGGAGTGGGCGCACATTCCATACGACAAGAAGAAACTTTCAAGACTGTAATGTCGATTTCTTAATAAAACGCTTGGACATTCCGAAATTACTACTAACTTTGCATACGAAACAGATAAACCGAATATCTATGAAATACAATTTCAGTAAAATCGACGAGACCGTCAAGATTGTTCCTATGGGGGCATTGTTCTGCAAGCGGATTATGGACCGTCTGCGCAAGAAGTGCAAGGGTGTGATTATGCCGAACCAGTGTTTCTTCAACGCCCTGGTGGTGGCTGGCTGGCTCAGGGAGTGGGGTTTCGATGTTGAGGTGGTTGAAGGTATGCAATCACAGAACGACAACTATATTGCGTTGAGTCGTAAGCTTGGGTTGAAGGAGGAAAGTGACAGGGAGCATTTGAAGAACCAGGCTCCGATTGCTCACAGGTGGCTCAGGAAGGGTGACAAGTATTTTGACCCTACTGTGGAGTTGCTGTTCGGTATGGAGTTCGTCAGGAGCTTCGACTACAATGCAAAGCGTATCTATGACAACCAGGAGCTTATTCGGTACGCTGGTGAAATACGGGACACCTTCGGGGTTGACGAGGTTCACTTTGTATCATCAATCACAGGCACCACCTTCTACTATGATGGTGACAACGACATCCCTGTGCATTGGGGTTACATCAACGACGACGGTGAGTATGTGGCACCTGAACAGAACCCGTATGAGCTGTTCACCGCATTGCGTAACACAAGGTACCCTTCAATTTCTTAAAAAAAGTTTAGGAAATTCCGAAATTATTACTAACTTTGCATACGAAACAGATAAACCGAATATCTAATGAAACATTTCGACATCACCGATTACTTCGACTGGGAGATTGAACCCGGTGAACCATACAAGGTCTGGGAAGAGGACAGTGAGGGTAATGAAGTTCTGACCCGAAAGGCTGACGACTACTACCGCATCAAGCTTAACGTTTCCAAGCTCTGCAAGGATTATGAATTGGATGAGCAGTGGGTGGTTGAGAACATCTTCAAGGTGAACGGACACCGTTTCCACTTCTCACAGGCTGTCCTTGTGGACGGTTGGTATGTGACCACCGACATCGACGAGCAGGAGGACTGGGACAGCGACCTTATCGAGAATGAGATTATGCCTGGACTCCAAAGGTACATCGTAAGACTCATAAACGCAGCACACCCGGCGTAAAAGGGTGTATTTCATATCATCCATATTATGGTACAAGTAGAAAGTAACAGGACCAGGCGGGAGCCGGAGCACAGACTGGAACTGACCGTTAATGAGATACGCAGTTACGTATTTCCTCGTTTCAAGTATATGTCCGGCAACTTCAAGCTTGTCAAGTGGACCGGGAAGGGTGGTATTACCCTTCACTACCGGAGAGACCCTGAGCACCCGGAGATTGTTCGGGTTGGGTTCGAAGAGCCTGGGTATGGTGTGACTTCCGTATATTACACCCTGGACGAGCTTGAGGCTTTGATACTGGACTCACAATTCAAGTAGGGTTATGGGCAAGGGTAATGCGAGTTACAGGCAGGTGCTTAAGCTGGCATCCCTGATTGAGAACCTTCCGTCCTCTGAAGGCAAGGAGTTCCAGCACTGCGAAAGCGACCAGAAAGCAAGGATGCTGATGGAACTGGCTTGGAAGGAACTGACTGGTGACACTTACACCCATCAGTGGTATGTTGAAAATAAACGCTACTTGTGAGCGCTGTTTCTTAGTATTATTTTTCATTTGTATGTGGGCTGGTGCGTTGGGAAATGTGCCAGCCTTTTAATTTCGACAATTTTTCAAAGGTGTATTGTGTAATTCGGACAATTTTGCTACATTTGCAGTATGGAACTACGTAACAAAGACATTGCGACCAGGCTGATGAACGCCCAGGTGTCGCCTGAGGAACTGACCGAGTATCTGGTGAAGAACCACAGCGTCTATGAGATTGCCAACGAGCTTGCCGGGTATCTGATTGAGGATGCGTTGTACGAGGCGAACAGGATTATACTTACCCAGGCTCAGGACCAGTTGGTCGAGAGGCTCTGGAACAAGCTGGTGAGACTCAAGAGGACGGACGTAGGTAGGAAAGCTAAGACCGAGAAGTACCTCAAGCAGAACCGGGGGATTGACGAGGGACTGTTCAAGGATTGATGAACGTAGTTGTGACCTGACGACTATTCAACACTATAATAAAAACCCGCAAGGGTATTCGTAGAAATAGCGCACTCTTAAAAAATGCCGGGTCCAGGGTTCGAGCCCCTGAGAGTGTACCAGACTACGGAGCCCTTGCACAAAGCGAGGGCTTTATGCGTACTACATTTTCCTTTTCCTTCTATTGCAGAAGGTCGAAAGCCGACCGGAACGGTCAGGCGCCAATCGAGCTTGGTATCACCATCAACGGTACCAGAAAATTCATCAACTGTGCTATGAAATGTAGCCCAGTGGAATTCGGCTACAAACGGAAGCCGAAACACATCCAGGACTACATCGACACCCAGCGGGTCATCGTTTCCAACCTTGTGACAGAAATGGCAAGACAGGGAATTCCGCTGACCGCCGAGAACCTGCGGGGTTACCTCCGTACCGGGGGTGTCGTATCGTACACCATCCGCAACCTGTTCGACGACTATTTCAAGCTGTTGGGCAAGCGGGCTGGTGTGGACCTCAGTGTCAGAGCCTACGACAAGTACAAGCTGGTTGAGAAACAGTTCTCGGAGCACATCGACTTCTCCAAGGAGGTCACCGCCATCACTCCGGCGGTCATCCAGGACTTCTATGCTACATTGAAGTCCAAGTACCAGGACTCTACCAGTTGCGGTATGATGACCAAACTTAAGACTGTGGTCAAGTATGCTATCGACAATGGGAAGTTGAAAGTGAACCCGTTCCAGGGTGTGAAGATTAAGAAGGGTATGAAGGAAATCAGGACCATTACGATGCAGCAGCTTCAGGCAATCATCAATCACCAGTTCGTACCGAGGGTGCAGAAGGTTGCTGATATGTTTATATTCTCCTGTGGGTCTGGTTTGTCTTTTGCTGACTGTATGGCTCTGAAACCTCAGGATTTCACTGTCAGGGAAGGGAGGATTTGTGTGTTCAAGGAACGTCAGAAGACCGGGGTCCGGTTCTACAGTGTGTTGATGCCCTGGGCGGTTGACATCTACCAGAAATACGCTGGCGACTTTGAAGGGCTCAAACTGAGCAACCAGAAGGCTAACAGCTATTTGAAAGAGGTGCAGGACATAGTTGGCATCGACCTACCGCTTCATTTCCACCTCGCCCGACATTTCTATGCAATGCACCTCTTGAACAAAAAAGTACCTATCACAACCGTAAGCAAAGCCATCGGTCATTCAACTCTCAGTATGACCACCCATTATGCGAAGGCTCTGGAGAGTACAGTCATCAACGACATCGGGAACATCATCTGACTCCTCTTCCTCGCCAAGGTAGAACGTACTCAGCGCAGCGACCATTTCCGCACTATACCCCCGGCGTATCGTAACGAACTCGTCGGGGGTTTCCTTACACTGGTAAAACCCCTCGCAACTCCACACACCGTTCCGGTAATCAATCTGAAAATGAAACGGATTCCTCTCGTTCAATACATTTGGTATTGAGGGGTTCTCTACTATCTCAATCTGACACTCGTCGATGAATGTATCGGCTACAACTTCAAATGCTGTCATACTTCAATTCTTTGCCGTCTGTTTTGACCGTAGGGCGACCTTTAGGCTTTATCTGGACTCCCGGTCCATTTTTGTCTTAAAGCCGCCCTATGGGGCTTATTTTGGCTCGTTCTTACATTCGTTCATTTCCTTCTCGCTACTGACGAAGGTAACTGACCAGCCTGGTTCATTTTTTACGCAATGCATAAGGAAATTCGCAACGATGCATTCCTCGCAATGGAAGGCGTAGATGGTTTTCTTTTTATGGTTCACAAACATAATCTTCCGGGTTTAGGTATTTAATTTCGGTTCCGTCTTCGTTACGTTCAAGGATTGCCACAGCGTCCTTGAGGTTGTAGTATGCCCTCAGTTTATTGACGAGGCGCCCGTCATTCTCATAGGTGCTTGCGTACCCTGTTACAGGTTCTACCTTGAAGTAGCCGTTGAGCTTATGGAAGACGCAGTGTTTGTCGTCAGCGGTTATGGTCGCAACCAGAACTTCGTCATATACGCCAGGCTTTTCGCATTTTGTGAAATCGACCTCGATTGGCTTGGTCTTGAAATATTCGAGGTCGTAAGGGTTCCCGTTCCGGTCGGCACCTTCCCTTCCCTTGAGTTCGATGTACTCGGTGTATTGTTCACCCTCGAAACCAGGCTCAACGCTTGTGAGCTTGTAGTCGTAGTCGGCATTGATGGGAAGTTGCTTTACGGTCCATCGAGCCTTATTATTGAGACCCTTGATATAGCTGTCAAGGAAAGGTTCAAAGCGTCGTCTTGATATAGCCTCTCCGACTGCGTATCCGTTGTTGCTGTTATTGAGGACCCTGATTACTCCGTACCTGTCGTAGTACCAGTAGGCTCCGTCCGTAGTCTTATCGACGAGCCCGTTCTTGAAGAGCCATTCGTAATGTTCGGTGAATGGCAATTTACCTAATTCTTCCAGTGTGTTTAGCATATATTCTTCTGTTTTTCTTCGTAAGCCTTATTGAAAATCTGGTCCGTAAGACCCAACTGTTTCGCAGCCGAGTAGAATTCCAGGTAACAGTAGTTGTCGAACTCGTAGATTGTGACTGCGAGTGCATTGTTGTAGTTGAAGAGGAACGAGAAACCGAAGTCCTGACCGCCGAAGATGATAGCCAGGAGTTCCATAAAGGTAAACCCGTCAACAGGGACTCCCTCAACCGGGTCGTCGTACTCCGGTGCGATTTCGATAAGCGGTGCCTCGTTACCCATCATAGGTGACTTGATGGTGCAGATTTCACTGCCGTCGAAAACCCAGTTGAACCATACCATACGGAAAAGGTATTCGAGTCTCCAACTGTTGGGTTCCTTGGTGCTGATGGTGATGTTGTCAAGCTGTTCCTCGGTCATACGTACCGGACCTTTTGCGTACTTGAGCCTCGGTTTGATGGTTTTCTTGAGCCAGTCGAGTGCTTGCTGGCGTTCTTCGTCTGTGTATTTAACTGTCTTCATAGGTTGAATAATTATTGGTTTTCACTGAACAATTGATAGAGCTTCACCTCGTTGAAAGTGTGGTACGAAGTGAGGTAGTCACCGTAAGGTCTGTTCTCCCAGGTAAGGCATTCCTCGGCTTTGAGCCATTTCCTGAGTTCCGAGAACTTCTCGCTTTCAATTCCGGTGCGGCTCAGTGCCATACTCTGGGTGTAAATCATTTCCGTCCTTGAGTAACCCTTGCGGTTCCACCATAGGTCGAGCATATCCTTGAGCGTCTTGATTTCCTGGGCGTCGAGCAAGGTGGTGTTCGTAATCAACGCAAGCAGTTCGTCCTTCTTGGAGTCGGGAATGGATGTGTCGTTGTCCGGCTTTCCGTCGAGGATGGGCTGAATGTGGTTGGAAAAATAGATG
>JAZOQL010000014.1:0-1472 GCA_045656065.1 Rikenellaceae bacterium
TTTATAGGATTCTGCGCTGTATGAAGAATCGTTTCGGGTCAACTTCAGAGATTGGCGTTTTCGAGATGTGCGGTACGGGATTGCGCGAAGTTGTCAATCCGTCGGATATTCTGTTGTCGCACTATGACGAGCCACTCAGCGGCGTAGCCGTAGGTGCTGCAATCGACGGTGCAAGACCATTCCTCATCGAGACACAGGCTCTGGTAGCCAATGCTACATACGCCACGCCAC
Source organism: Rikenellaceae bacterium (assembly GCA_045656065.1). GTDB lineage: Bacteria > Bacteroidota > Bacteroidia > Bacteroidales > Rikenellaceae > CAJGBR01. Next base: position 232 of record JAZOQL010000014.1, read on the forward strand.
AGAGATCGGCTACGGGATTCGACATCAAGCGATTGGGTATGCTGCTGGCCGTACTCGAAAAGCGGCTGGGACTGAAACTCTATGGCAAGGATATATTTTTGAACTTCGCGGGCGGATTCAAGATTTCGGACACGGGGCTCGATTTGGCTGTGGTAGCCTCGATTCTCTCCTCGTTCTTTGACATCAAACTTGGTGACAGCGTATGCTTTGCAGGCGAAATCGGACTCTCGGGCGAAGTGCGCCCAGCACCCCGCAGCGAACAACGCATAGCCGAAGCTGCCCGACTCGGATTCAAACAAATCGTAGTATCAAACTATCTGAAAAAGAATTTGCAAAACATCGACTCCACAATTGAGATAATCTATGTTTCGCGAATAGACCAGGTGGCTCGATTCATCTCCGAAAACAGATAGTTTTTGTTTTTGCATTTATTCAAAATATTTATTAACTTGCAACCGTGAAATAGTTCACAAATAACCAAAACAATTAAAGTTATGTTCAAGAAAATTACCCAAATGGCATTAGTATGCCTCGCAATGTTGTGTATGTCATCTACAGAAACAGCATCAATTGACACAAGACCGTATGTCAGTGTTTCATTTGAATTCAATGAAATTAATGTTCACGCTGGACGCCCTGTTGACCTTGTCATCTTCTTTAAAAATGCCAATAGGCTTTATATGTACAGAGAAGATGATTTCACTCCGCAAGAAATTCCATTTAATGTTAGAGATAAAAATAACCCTGATATGAGAATTACAACTCATTCAGTAGTCATTGAGGAGTATGATTATACTGTAAGATACTATATTGTTGCAGAATCTGAAGATGGGAGCGAAACGTGGACTTTCATAACATTACACACCTATCCAAATCTCGAACCTTAAATATTCGTACACCGTTATGTCTAAAAGGCTTTTATACACAATGACATTGGGAATTATTTTAACGGTTGCCAATATTGATTGCTATGCGCAAATTGATCCCAATTTGTTGAATATACCAAAACCACCCCCAATCAAAGAAGAGATAGAAGGTCTAAAAAGCCACCTAAATAGAATGACCCTTTCATATAAACAGAGGCGAATTAATGAAGTCGTAGATAAACCGAGTGTATATTATTTACTATCTCATTTGGAATTTCCGGTTATAACGAGGGGGGTTACTACGCGACTCAGATATATGTTTGACAATAGTGTAATCGCGCATATCGAGGTTGAAGGCGTTGGAGAAACTACACC
>JAZOQL010000015.1:0-1944 GCA_045656065.1 Rikenellaceae bacterium
CAAGCGGAATACAAGACTTATGAGAACCAAAACTACCAACTCGTTTCTTACACTATTAAGGTGGAAGCTTCGCAGACTGATTACAGGAATTAAGAATTTATTTATGAAGAGAAGGGTAAGGCTTTTCATCGGCGGTATGGAAGTTGAGTTCAACTCCACGCCAGACATACTCTACAATTTTCAGGTGGACTCCCTTACGGAACCCGCCGCACTCAAGAACAGCTATTCGAAGACGATTACCATTCCCGGTACGAAAGCCAATGACAAGGTGTTCGACAGCTTCTTCCTGAACGACTACCATACTGACGGGAACTTCGGCGCTTCCAAGAAGACTGATTTCACAATTTATGTTGACTCCGACATCTTCGAGACAGGCTACTGCAAGTTGGACAAGGTGACGAACAACAAGCACTACCACGCCTACCAAGTTTCATTGTTTGGCGGGCTCGGAGAGCTGTTCTACAACCTTGATATGACGGACAACCCTACGGGGGAAGACAACAAGAGAAAGATTTCCGATTTGGAGTTCTATCCTTCTTCTTCAAGCACAACGCCGATTGAGATTGGGTTCACCATCAACAAGGAGACGATTGCGGACGCTTGGAGTGGTATCACCGACGACAGCAGCCAATATTCCTGCATATCTTTTGCGCCCGCCTACAACGGGCTTCCTTCCGATTTCGATGCGGACAAGGTTCTTATGAACGTACCGAGCGTCACTCCTTCGGGAAGCACCGACGGAAGGGTTGTTAGACGCCCCGGCGGAAGGGGCAGCGTAATCGTAACCGCCGTTACTGAAAGCGGAGAGACTTACACCACAAAAGGCGGATATGCGGTTGGTGAGCTCTCAAGGGAGTACACCGGCGCAGAGATGCGTGAGTTCAGAAGTTATTTGCAGCGTCCTGTTTTGTCAGTAAGAAGGACGCTTGAAGCGATATCCCGTCCCGAGAACAACGGGGGTTTCCAAATTGATTGGGATTCCGAGTGGGCGAACCAGCAGAACCCTTATTGGCAGGACTTGTACGTAACTCTGCCGATGCTTTCCACCTTGGAGTACAATTCGAGCGTAGTGTCTACGGGTACGACGGTTTCTCTCGGTTCAAGCGAAACGGGTACGACAGCGTACACAACTTCCAAGGATCCAACGTACTACAAAAACACAATCGCAACCCTGTCCGATACAGACAGCGGGTATTCCTATGACGTACAGGTTAAACTCACCCTTTCGATTGACGGAGTGAACGACACCACAAACGACAGGCTCGTACTTTGTGCGAAGGGAGACACTACCACCAACCCGCCGAAATGGAACTATGCACAGGGCGTTATGGTGCAGCTCGTAGCCTTCGATTATGCGAACAATCCAGTAGCGGGAAGTCAGGAGTGCTACATCACTTCCGCTTTCGGTTCGAGAAGGGTTTCAGATGGAAGGAGAAGCCAGATATATCCTTATTTCTTGGAAAGGAACCAATGGCTCTTCCCTGCAGTCTATGGAAACGAGTACTATTCTTCCAACGGAAATTATTTTGTGCACGCTTCAGGGAGCAGGTACGATTGGGATGAAGAGATTACCTTGACGGCGCAGAACGTTCCCGCAGGGAGCACCCTGAAGGTTATCGTAACGGAAGTGTACAAAAATTCAAACTACCCTAATGCAGACAGGACAGTCTTCTACAGGGACGAGAGCACTTCGGTTACGGGATACGTATTGCGTACGTTCCAAAACTTCGACGTAACCATCAACTCTTCGAAGGTTGCCTTCAAGACTAACGAAGGAATCAGGACGGGTGCGGGCTTTACGAAGCATCAGCTCTTGGACACCGACTATTCACCCTATGAATTCTTGACTTCCTATATGAAGATTTTTGGCTTGTACGCCGTAAAGGACAAGGTGGAGAAAAAAGTAGAGATACTGACAAGGAAGAATTTTTTCAGAAGGGACGA
>JAZOQL010000016.1:0-6086 GCA_045656065.1 Rikenellaceae bacterium
ATATGCGTACCGACTCGCTGAATCTTTCGGCTCAGGCAGTTGCTGCCATTAAGGAGGAGATTGTTAAGGATTTCGGTGAGGAGTATCTCCACGTAAGAACCTATAAGACAAGTTCTAAAGGCGCTCAGGAGGCTCACGAAGCCATCCGCCCGACATACTTTGAGAATCGCAATCCCCAGCTCGCACCGCAAGAGAAACGTCTCTATGACCTCATCTGGAAGCGTGCCGTAGCATCGCAGATGGAAGATGCTAAAATTGAACGTACTGTTGCAAAAATTTCGATTTCGGGTTGTGCCGATTATATGTTTCAGGCTGAAGGCGAAGTTGTTGTTTTTGACGGTTTCTTGAGACTTCAGGGCGAGACGAAAGATGATGACAATAACGAACCGAGCAGCAGCAAGTTGCCAAAACTTACGGTTGGCGAGTTGCTTGCGGTTGGCGATATAACCTCTACACAGCGATTCGTCTCTTCTGTATCGAGATTCAGTGAGGCTTCGTTGGTCAAGAAACTCGAGGATTTGGGCATTGGTCGACCTTCGACCTATGTGCCTACGATTTCGACCATTGTTCAGCGCGGCTATGTGGTGAAAAATTCGATTGAGCCGAAGAGTCGTGTGATAACAAAATTTGTTCTCAATGGTGCAAATATCAAGAAGAGTGCTGTAACCGAAAAGTACGGAGCTGAAAAAAATAAACTGCTGCCTACGGATATTGGTTTGATAGTTAATGATTACCTTGCCGAGAATTTTGTAGATATTTTGGATTACAACTTCACTGCTAAGGTTGAGAAGGAGTTTGACGAGATTGCCGACGGAACAATCGTTTGGAACAATATGATAGACCGATTCTATGACAAGTTCCACGTGACGGTGAATACGGCAATGGAGAATAAAAATCGACAGTCGACTACGCGTCAGTTGGGCATAGACCCCAAGTCGGGCAAGATGGTTTATGCTAAGGTGGGCAAGTTCGGACCCTATGTTCAGCTGGGCGAGAATGAAGATGAGTGCGGCGAAAAACCTCAATACGCCAATATCTCAAACGGACTGCTCGTAGCAACAATTACCCTCGAGGAGGCGATAACACTCTTTGAATTGCCACGCACGTTGGGCGAATTTGAGAATAAGGTAGTTGTGGTAAGTATAGGTCGATTTGGCCCGTATATTCGTCACGACGGCAAGTTCGTATCGCTGCCTAAGACCGATAATCCCTATTCCGTAACGCTCGAGCGAGCAATCGAACTGATTGAAACAAAGCGTATTACAGATGCTCAGCGACACCTCAAGAAGTTCGACGAGGCGGATAATCTCGAGATTATGAATGGCCGCTGGGGAGCATATATCGCCTGTGACGGAGAGAATTACAAGTTGCCCAAAGATGCTGATATTCAGGCTCTGAGCTACGCAGACTGTCTCCGTATTATTGAAGAGCAGAAAAACGGAGCTACTCCGAAAACAAAGAGTGTGAAACGAAAAACTGCGACTGCTACGGCCAAAACTGCAAAGAAAGCGACAACTACTCGCAGCAGGAAAAAGTCTGAAACTAAGTAGTCTTTTTGCGGAATTCGCAGACTAAATAATCTAACGTATCCTCTAACGACCGGTATTCAAAGCCGGTCGTATTTTTTAGCTTTTGGCTTGAGTATGCGCTGCGACTTGTCACCGACCGAGCCATAGCACGCGACAGTTGTGGACGGCGAAACGTGATTAATGAAAAAACATTCTCAATGGCAGCTGCAATATAAAGCAGTGTGCGAGAACACTTTATCCACGGGCGGCGAACTTTCAGGCGGTCGGCCATAAGGTTCAGCAGTTGGTGGTGAGTCAGGTTGTGAGCCGAAAGCAGATATCTCTGCGCAAATGCCGAATCGCACTCCGAGAGCAGAACTACCGCACTGGCAACATCTCGGACATCGACATAACCCGTAGCCCCCTCGGTGTAGAACGGAAATCCGTGCGAAAGTTTTTTCAGCAGCGATGCCACCGACGAGCTGTCGTTCCAGCTGCCTGTGCCGAGAATGACCGACGGATTCACGATTATGGCATTAAGCCCGCTGCTGACGCCTCGCCACACCTGATTTTCCGAGTAAAATTTACTTTTGGCGTATGGTCCCCAGCCGTTTAGGCTGCGTGCGAATGAGCCTTCGTCTGTTGTTTGTGGGTATTCGCGGCTCTCCAATGTAGCAATGCTGCTGATGTGCACCATTGCGGAGATGTTGTTTTTCAGTGCGCAATCGACCAGCACCGAAGTGATGCGGGTATTGGTTTCAATCATATTGCGCCCATCTTCCGAGCCTAACGACACCTGTGCTGCGCAGTGAATCAACAGGTCGCAATCTTTTAGTAATGTATTGACTTCGTGAGGATTAAGTAATTCGACATCTTGGCTGTTGACACACGAGCAATCGACTCCGAGTTCGCCCATTTTGCGTTGGAATCTCTGTTGCGACTGGTGGTTTCTCATAGTCACCGTAATATTTGTGTAGCCCTTGTTCAGCAGCTCGGCCACAATGTGCGAACCAACCATACCCGAAGCGCCGGTAACAACAATGCGTCTTGATGTCAAATTGTTCATAATCAGTCTTTTCTCCAGATTAGTTTCTTGCCGAATCCCAATCGGTTATCGGTCATTTTCACAAAATCCAATTTGATAACCCACAGTTGAGGTTGAGAGAATGTTGCGTATGGAAATCTGCGGAAGTAGGCAGTGCGAGCTGCAATCTGATGTTCAAACTCCTCGATTTTACAGATTTCGCCACAAAACTGAATGCCCTGAATTTTGCCGATGATTTTGGTCTCGAGCGCTACGGTTCCGCTCACCTGATTGTTGCTCAGCATATTTGCTGCGTGCTGAGTGTCGTCTGACGAGTTGATTACAAGGGCATTATGCTCCTCCAAAAAGGCGTAGAACATCGTGGCGCAGTAGGGTTTGTTGTCGGCTACCGTAGCCAGACCCAATATGTGGTGGTCGTTCAGAAACGACCTCATTCTTATGTCCAAGTGTGTGTTCTGGTTCATTGTGCAGGTTGATTTTTAGTTGAATCTGCTGGTGCAGTCGATTTTAGCATATTTTCGTTCAGAATATCGAATGAACGCTGGTTGTTCAGCACAGCTATCACCGAGTCGCGAATTGCGGTAAAACGCTCGAACGAGGTCTTATTTACCGGTTCGGTCGGGGTTGATGGCACCTTGAGCGGGTCAATTGGCGTGCCATTTCTCCATATTCTGAAGTCGAGGTGCGGACCCGTCGAGAGTCCCGTGCTGCCGACATATCCAATGATGTCGCCTTGTGACACTCGCGAGCCTACGACAATGCCGCGAGCAAATCCCCTCAGGTGAAGATAAGCCGAAACGAGTCCTTGCGAGTGTTTGATTTTCAGTGTATTGCCGCCGCCTCGGGTATATGCGCGCGAGGTTACCACGCCATCGGCTACGGCCATAACTGGAGTGCCCGATGGTGCTGCGTAGTCTACTCCGTGGTGGGGTCGGCGGATTCGCAGAACGGGGTGCAGGCGCGAATTAGAAAAGCGAGAACTGATGCGCGAATATTTCAATGGAGCCTTTAATAGATTCTTTCTCAAGCTATTGCCATTTTCGTCCCAATAGCTTATGCGCTCTTTCTGCTCAAACGGAATTGCGTAGTAACGCTTACCGCCGTGTTCGAACCAGGCTCCCCAGATGCGCCCTGTGCCGATTAGTGTCGAATCGACAAACTCCTCTTCGTAGATTACCTTGAAGCTGTCGCCCTGTTGCAGCGCAAAGAAATCTATGCTCCACGCGAAGATATCGGACAGTTCCATAGTCAGTGCCGGGCTCATTTGGCGTTCAATCATCGCATTCCACAGCGAGCTCTCGATTCGAGCCGAGTCCATACGTCTGCGGGTGGTGACCGTTTTCGAGCCTCTCCTAATTGTGATTGAGTCGTTTTCGAACCCGTATGCTACGTAGTCGCGAGTGTTTATCTCGTAGACAAAATAGGCCAATGTGCCGAGCGTATCGTTGCGCTGGAATGTCGTATATGAATTTCCGCCACGAATCATCCTTACATCGAACACCTCTTTAGATTGACGAGCGAGTCGGTCAATCATAGCTGCCGAAACACCATACGAATCGAGTATGGTCGAGAGTGAGGCTCCGTCAGCAACCTCGCCTCTACATATTTTCAGCTCGTCAATCGGAATCTCATACAATTTTACAGATTCCTTTTTGATGCTATCTTCTATGCAGGGGGCAGTTTCGGGCGATGTTCTTTCGTTATTTGCTGCGATGATGATTACAGCCGCAATAACCAGCAAAGATATGATTATGACTATATGTTTTCTATTCATACACGATACATTTATCTTAGCAAAGGTACGAAAAAATTTTTTTGATTAAAAAATACCTTCTACTTCAGCAGTATATCTGTTATCCAGCACGAGCAGAACACCATACTTGCAATCTGATTGAGCCAGAAGGCCTGATTGAGTCGCGTAAGGTTTGATGGTGTGACCATAAGGTGTTGAGCCACAATAAGCAGTGAAAAAATCACAGCGCCAATCCAATATGCAGTTCCGCCTGCGGTGAGTGTTCCGGCAGTGTAGACTCCGTAGATTGCGATGGCGTGAGACAGTGCGCTGATGACAAGTGAGTTTCTCACTCCGAATCGGGTGGGGATAGAGTGCAGTCCGGCCTTCAGGTCGAACTCTCGGTCCTGCATTGCGTAGATGATTTCAAAGCCCAACGACCAGAACAGCGTAATTGCTCCGAGAATCATAATCAGGAGTCCCATTTCTCCTGTCACGGCGATATAACCGCCTATGGGGCCTATTGCCAGCGCTACGCCTAAGGCTGCGTTAGAGAGCCACGTAGTTCGCTTGGTCAGGCTGTATCCCAGCAAAATCAACAGCGCCAGCGGTGACAGATAGAAACATAGCCTGTTGATTAGATAGGCAGTTATGACAAACAGCGCCGAGTTAATCACAGTAAACCAAACGGCCTCTTTGTTTGATACTCTGCCCTGAGGGATATCTCTTTGCGCAGTTCTTGGGTTTGCCTTGTCGAATTCGCGGTCAGCCCAGCGGTTGAAGCTCATTGCGGCATTGCGCGCAAACAATATGCACAAACAGACCTCGATAAACGTTAGCCATTCGAATCCGACCTTTTGCGTGCCGATGAAATATCCAAGTATGGCAAACGGCGCAGTGATAATCAGGTGTGAGATTCTGACAAGTGATGAGAATTTTTTTATCTTGTTTAACATTGTTTACTGTGTGATTTTGTGGCTGTGAGTGTCGGTTAACAATAAAACCCGCCTGAGTCTTAGTCAGACGGGTTTTACTATGATAGTTGGTTTAATTATTTGCTCAATTCGGTGATTTGGTCTTTTGCCAATGTTGCGTATTCACCGGCAGTTACCTTCTTGAAGCATTCGATTGCTTTTTCGAAGTTCTTCATTTCGCCGTAAGCCGAACCCATAAAGAAGTAAACTGAAGATTTCTGAGCAGCATCAGTCAGGTTTGCAGCAGCTGTAGGACCAAACTTGATGACATCATTATACTTCTTCATATTGTTTGCAACTTGCACCTTCATCAGGTTAGCCTGAGGTTCTTTTGCATCAACAGACAAAATTTCGTCGAGATATTTGATAGCGTCTGCATACTTGTTAGCTTCAACAGCCTTTCCAGCAGCAATTTGCATATACTTGTAGAACATTCCGCGAGCAGCTTGTGCAGCCTGACGATATCTGTCGTGACGGTTTTCCAGAGCGATAACCTCTTTCAGGATAGTACCAGCTTCGCTATAGTTCTGCATTGAACCGTATGAGCGAGCAATCAGGATACGCAATTCAGTGTTGTTCTTGTCGATTGCAGCACCTTTCTTGTACATTTCGATAGCTTCCATACCTTTGCCAGCGTTGAGCAGGTCGTTGCCTTGATATTTGTAGCAAGCTGTGAGGTATTTCTTAGCTTCTGCAACATATCGCATATCGCTGTTGAGTTGAGCGCGTTTCTGTGCTTGTTGGAATACAGGAATTGCTTCTGCGAATTTCTTTTGGCTTGCCAATTGTTTACCTTTGGCTACGTAGAAAACGGGCAGTTTTTTGCG
>JAZOQL010000017.1:0-4179 GCA_045656065.1 Rikenellaceae bacterium
CCGATATCGGCTTTAGTAGATGAAACGCCATCGAGGTTCATTGAGAATGAAACCAGGGCATCTCCACCTTCATTTTCGCCCAAATCGTCGTTCGAGCAAGAAGCAGTGAACAGCATAGCTGCAGCTGCTAAGAAAGAAAAGAATTTTTTCATTGTTTTGTTATTTAAAGTTAAAAAAGTTAATTTTTCACTGTATATTATTGCCACAAAGTTATGTAATAAAAATCGAATAATAAAATATATTTCAATAAAAAGTTTGCAATTTTTAAAATTAGTTTTTATTTATACATTCACCAGCTATCACATTGCAAAATAAATATTTACTATTTTCAATATTTGTACCGTTTTTCGACGATTTCCAACTATATCAGGCCTGGTTTTAGTGTCGTTTCTCGCAGTGCAAAATATGATGCAAACATTTGTGCAACTCGCGAAAACTGATTAATTTTGTTGTGTTAAAACAGACCGAATGAATCTTAATGAACTGACTCATATATTTGCGCTCGAAGTGGGGTTTGACCGGTGTGCTGTTGCTGAGTGCAGACGGCTCGACCAGCAGGCTGCAAGGCTTCAGTCGTGGCTCGAGATGGGGTATGCTGCGGATATGGATTTTCTTAAACGTAACTGCGAAAAGCGTTATGATCCATCTCTGTTGGTCGACAATGCCAAGACGATAATTGTCTGTCTTGTGTCGTATAATTCGCCAGGGGTCGATTCAAACGTAGCTCGCTATGCTCGCTTTCCAGACTACCATTACACCGTGAGGAATATGTTGATGCAGCTCAAAACTAAACTCCAGCAGTACGTCGAAATTAATTCAGCGCGAGCCTTTTGCGATTCGGCACCCGTTATGGAGCGTTCGTGGGCTGCGGCTGTGGGGCTCGGCTGGATTGGCCGAAACGGTATGCTGGTTAACCAAGAACTCGGTTCGTTCACCATTATCGGATCACTGATTATTGATGCTCAAATCGAACCCGACGAATCGGTTTGCTGTCCAGACAGATGTGGTAATTGTACACGATGTGTATCGGCTTGTCCGACGGGGGCGATACTGCCTGACAGAACTATAAATGCAAACCGCTGCTTAGCGTACCACACAATCGAAAACCGAGGTGAAATACCCCAAGAGATTGCTGCTAATTTAGGCGTATCGTGTTTTGGCTGCGACATTTGTCAGGAGGTTTGTCCGTGGAATAGTAAGGCTAAAATGACAAAAAATACTAATTTCCTGCCGCACGAGCACCTGTGCAATATCAATCCCGAAGAGCTATCTGCGCAGACCGACTCAGAATTTAAGGCGAAGTATCGTGATAGTTCTTTTCTGCGCTCGGGTAGAGTGGGGCTGCTAAAGAATTTCAGGAAATAAAAAAGTCTGACCAAAACCTGGCCAGACTTTTTATTTGAGATACTCTCCTTAAAACTATTTTACTGCAGTTGCAGGTTTGCTTTTCAAGTTGAGTTCAGCTTTCACCAACGGCAACATATCAACAACTGTAGCAGCATCGTGGTAGATAATCTGGTTAGCTGCAGATGACATATCGAATACCATTGTGATGTTGTTAGCCTTAGCAACTTTTTGGATAGCCTGTTTTGCTTTTTCGATAATCGGAGCCATCAATGTTGCATATTGTTGATTCATATCGCTTTGAGCGCTGCGATTGAATTCTTCAAGACGAGCACGAATTTGTTGCAATTCTTTTTCTTTTGTTTCGCGAACTGCAGGAGTCATAGTTTCCGCGCCCTTAGTATAGGCTTCAAACTTTCTATTGAATTCCACCTGCATTTCTTCAAATTGCTTAGACAATTCAGCGTTAAAGGCTTCCATTTTGTTCTTTACAGAATCAACTTCCGGCATCAATGCCATCAACTCGGCTGATTGAATGTAACCGAATTTTGGTGTCTGCGCAAATGTGAAATTGCTGAAAAGCAGTACAGCTACTGCGATGAGTGTTGTTCTAAATAAACCTTTCATAAGTTATTAATGATTAAAAATTTGTTCTTACTATTCCGAGTTGTTTGAGCACCTCGTCTGTGATATCGACTTTAGGCGAGTAATACACTATGGTCGGGTTGTTCGAGATGTCGACTACGGCATCGAACTGACGACTCTCAGCGATTTTCTTGATTGCTGCAAAGACCTTGTCTTGAATGGGTTTAATCAACTCGATTCGTTTTTTCATCAGTTCGCCTTCCGAGCCGAAAATCTTTTCCTGACTATCTTTCATAGCTCGTTCGCGAGCGATGATTTCGTTCTCATAGCGCGCACGTTCCGCAGCACTGATTGTCTGTCTTATGCGTTGATAGTTGTTGTACAATGCTTCGATTTGCTCATATTCGGCATCGAGTTGAGCCTGTTTCTCCTGTGCATATTTTTCCACCTGTGTGATGGCATCTTTATATGCCTGAATATTTTTGAAGATTGTTTCGGTCTTGACATAACCTGTTTTTTGTGCAAACAGATTTGCGCCTCCCAACAACATTGCTGCAACTACAAGGAGAACCTTCATTGCAACGCCCGCAAAAAAAATCTTTTTCATATTCATAACGCACAAATTTAAATTGTTGATATTAGAATGTTTGGCCAATCATAAAGTGCAATTGGCTGCCACCTTTTTTGCCTGTACCCGGCACCACGTCAAATCCGTAACCCCAGTCCAGACCCAGCATACCGACAACGCTCAGGAACAATCTGACACCGACTCCGGCAGAACGTTTCACCTCAAACGGATTCATTTTCTTGATTGTCTGGAATGCGTTACCACCCTCTGTGAATGCCAAAGCATAGATTTGCGATGCTGGTTGCAGAACAATCGGGTATCTCAATTCGATGGTGTACTTGTTATATGCGCGGGCGTAGTCGCCATTTGGGCTGATCGGTGTGATTGAACTGTCGTCATAACCTCTCAGACCGATGATTTCCACACCATATACGTTATATCCTGACATTCCGTCGCCACCGACATCAAAGCCTTCGAATGGTGATGGTTTGTGGTAGTTGTATGCTCCGAGCAATCCGAATTGGGCACTTGCTCTAAGAATGAGTTTGTTTGCTGCCAGCGGGAAATACCAATCATATTTGAATTTCCATTTGTGGTACTCAATCAGTTTGTAACGTTTGTTGTCGCTCAGTGCACGACCACCGTAATCTTTTCCGTCAAAGAGCGAGTAGGGTGGTGTGAGCGTTACGCTCAGCGAGAATTCAGAACCTGATCTTGGGAAGTATGGGTTGTCGATAGTATTTCTCGAAATCATACCTTTGAATGAGATGATATGAGACGAACCGTTCGAGATGATGAAGTAATCCCAATTTTTCAGGTTGTATGATTGATAAGACAACTCTCCGTAGATTTGGAAGTTCGGGTCTGGCCACGACAGACGTTTGCCGATTCCGGCGCTGAAACCGATTGTGCGGAAGTGTTTTTCGCTATCCTGCCACATATAGTTGGCATTTGTCTCCTCGGTGTAGTGTACCGATGTCGAGAATGAATTTGGTCTTTTGCCGCCCAGCCACGGTTCGGTAAAGCTCAGTGCGATTGATTTATAGTACGAGCCGTTTGTCTGAGCTTGCAAGCCCAATGATTGTCCATTACCTGACGGGTATGGTCTCCAGGCGCCCTTTTTGAAGAATTCGCCAATGGTGAGGTTGTTCAGTGTGACGCCAATCGAGCCTACGAACATACCGGCACCCCAACCGCCTGAGAGTTGGAATTGGTCGCTTGCTTGTTCTTCAAGTGGGAATGTGATATTCACAAGACGGTCGCTACCTGTCACTGGCTTGATATCCGGGTTGAACGCTTCGGGGTTGAAGTGTTTCGTAGCCATCAACTGTCTGTACGTAGCCATCAACAACGAACGGTCATACAATTCGCCCGGACGCACATACATTTCACGTCTGATTACGTGGTCGTTGATTCGGTTGTTTCCTGTGATATTTACCGAGTTGATAGTCGCCTGATTGCCTTCGATGATTTTGATTTCCAAGTCGATAGAGTCTTTGCCGACGATGGTTTCTTCGGGTTGAATCATCGAGAACATATAACCATTGTTCTGGTACATAGCCGTAACGTTCGTACCATCAATGTCTGCATCTTTACCTATACCCAGACGTTTGTTCATTGTTTTTCGGTCGTAGAGGTCGCCTGGCAGAATGCCGAGTATTGCGCTCAGAGTATATGTATCG
>JAZOQL010000018.1:0-6661 GCA_045656065.1 Rikenellaceae bacterium
CTTCATCCTTCCCCCGACAGGGGTTATCAATGCGACTGTCCTTGAAGGCGTAGCGGAACTGTTCGCCTTTGCATCGTTAGGCGCTGTTTACAGGGCGATAAACAAGGGAGTGCCCGCTTCAATCACCCACGCTGGAACCACCGTTTCCGTCAATAAGGATGTAGATGATACAGAAAAAGAAACAGAAGTAGATACAGAACTATGACTTTGGAGTTTTTACTTAATGAGTTGTGCAACCTCGGCATTCGTCATAATTTGGTAAATTATGCTGCTGCGGGCGGTTCGATATATTCTCTTAATTCAGAGACAATTGACGGCTATCCATTTTTCTTTTTCAGTCCTACGGAAGATATTAGAATAGAGAAAAATTTTACAACCTGCGGGTTAGTTGTTTTCTATGCTGATCGCTTGCTATCCGACAATATGAACGATACGCAGGTGTATTCCAACGGAACGCTTGCGATACAGAACCTTATGCGTCAGGTGAAGGCTATGGACGGGATTGTCGGAGTGGACGACTACAGCATCAGGGTGTTCAGCGAGACGGAGAAAATGGCTGACAAGGTGAACGGAGCCTATGCGAGAGTGAACATCACCACCCTGAACTCCTACAACTGCTCAATTTATTTCGACGAGGTGGGAGCCCCTATGGGCACTTACATTCCTGACGTAATCAAGGATACGAGCGTTCTTGACGCTCTCGCTTCTAAGGAATGGGTGAAGAGATATGTTTCGGGTGTCGCCGAAGGAATAACGGAAGAAGAGGCGAAGGAACTTATCAGAAAAGCCCTGCTTGCCTATACGAAGACTGACAAGTTCGCCACCATCAACGGGAGCGGTATCACAAACAACGAGGTTTACAACCTGTTGGAGACTTCTGAGTTCAGGGAATTCTTGAGCGGGTACACACAGGAGATATTGGAGATACGCAGCGAAATTTCGGCGGCTACCCCTTCAGATTACGACGAAGTAAAAAGGCAGGTAAGTGCCAATACGGAAGACATTGCGGAAATAAGAGACTCCCTTTCCGCATTGACACCCAGCGACTACGACGATGTTAAGCGGCAGGTTTCAGCCAATACCGAGAACATATCCACACTGTCGGCGTTCACTTCGGGGCTTTCGTTCACCGTAAACGAACACACCGAAAAAATCGAACGCCTTGAAACCGCTGTATCGGGTATAAATGAAACCATTAGCACCCAAAGCAGTGCCATAACGGGTATAAACGAAGCCATTGGCTCGCTTTCGGCTCAAACTTCAGGAAATACGGCTCAAATTTTGGCTCTGAGCGGTTCTACGGAGCAGGCGGTATCTTCCCTTACCCAAGACATAGTTGCGCTGTCTGGGGCGACTTCTGACGCATTGTCGGGTATTACAGGAGACATAGCGGACTTGGAGACGCAGATATCAGAACTGATGGGTTCCGAGAACGTACTTGTGGTAGATTTGAGAAACTACGGGACAGGCACAACTGTACTTCAGGGAATATATCAGGAAATGCTTGCCGCATACCAAAGCGGAAAAACGATTTTCCTTGTAAACACCATAGCCGAAACTTCCAACTATGAGACTGTTCCTTCTGTCACACCCGCTGTGGTTTACGGAACCGATTCAACCCCTTGGTTCCATTTTGAGACTTTATGCAAGGGCGGCAGCGGTTTGGGACTCCGTTTCGGTAATTCAATAAACTTCAGGGAAGACGGAAGCAATTCAGGACTCGTCAATTTCGAAGGGCATTATGCCTGCGACGGATACGGACATTCTCTCAACTACAAGGCTACGGAAAATCAACCTGGACAGGTTAAAGTAGGCTCTGGACTTACGATTGTGGCAAACGACGCAACCCTTTCGGTGAAACTTGGAAGCGGACTTCAATATGATGCGAACGGAGCCGTCGAGAACCCTTATCAGGGCAACGTATCTTCAAGTTCGGTAACAAGTATTTGGAGCGGTTCCCTTGCGGATTATCAGGCTCTCGGAACTTACAGCAACAGCACACTTTATCTGATTATATGATAGACATAGGTTCTCTTGGAATAACCGATATGCGAATCGGTACGAGTGAGGTGCTTTCGGGATACGTAGGCACCACTCTCGTATATCCGGTTGCGCCGCCGCAGCCTCAATACATAGACTGCGGATGCATTTATGGAATCGGAAACGTCAACGAGTTCATCACCTTTGGTGCTGGGTACATATCGACTACGCTGAAGTACAGGTTCGTAGGACAATTCTTGTCTCAGGTTGGAAGCACGCATTTAGGCGCATACAATCTTCCGGACAGCAACGACTATAGGCTGTTTATGCAGCAGGTAGGCGGCTATACGTTCCTCGATATGGGAGACAAACGCCGTTATGCAAACAACCAACAAACGCCTTGGAGTGCGGGAACTGATGTGGACATAACCGTATACAATTTCGGAATTATTGACAACAACACAGGCAATATAGTCGTATCCGGCGCAACTGCTGATAGCGTTCCCGATACGGCGAGTTTCCATATCAACATCGGAAGGATGCAAGTGAAGTCGCTGAAGATGTGGGATACGGCAGGTGGAACGGACGTACTTATATTTGACGGAGTTCCGAGAATACGCACTTCCGACAACGCCGCAGGGATTTACGACAACGTAAGCGGAAACTTCTTCACAAACTCACAAGCAACTATATACACCTGTTACTGACTATGAAAAAACCGCAATATTTCCGCTTGGAGGAGTTCTTGACTTCATCCACAGCCCGCCAACGTTCCATTGAAAATATGCCTTCATTTGAGATAGTGGAGCACTTGAACGAACTCGCCCTGTTTTTGGACGGGTTGAGAAAGGATTGGGGCAGCGGCATAAACGTCAGTTCAGGCTATCGCAACGATGCTCTCAACGCCGCTGTCGGCGGAGTGGCTACGTCTTGCCACAGGCTCGGATGGGCTGCGGATCTGCAGCCCTCCAACGGCGATATGAAAAAATTCAAAAAATTCGTTGTAGATTGGTTGAAGGACAAACAATTCGACGAAGCCATCATCGAGAAGAACAAAAAAGGGGTTGAATGGATACATATTCAACTATACTCACCGAAAGGCTTCCAAAGGAAGAAGGTTTTTTCATTGGCTGTATGAAGTACATAACCCTACAAGAGATGAACGAGGCAATCCGCAGGAACCTGTGGAAGATACCAAGGGACATCGATTTTTGCTTGGGCATACCAAGAAGCGGCATACTCGCCGCCTCAATCATCTGTGAATATCTCAACTGCCCGCTTATCGACTTGGACAGTTTCTGTGCGGGTGCGAAGCCTACGGGCGGCGCCAGACTGCGTTATTGGGAACCGAGGCATACGGAAGGCAAGAAGAAGGTTCTCGTAGTGGACGACACCACTTGGGACGGGCGGAGCAAAAGGACGGCAAAAGCCAAACTGCAGCCGTTCCTTGACGACTACGATTTTATTTTTATGGTTGTGTTCCTTGAAGGACCAGGTAAGGGCTCTGTGGATTTTTGGCTCGAAGACGTCACTATGTACACCAACAATTTCAGGGACAACGTTCTGTACGAGTGGAATATCATCCACCACAACGAAGGGACTATGAACGCCTCGATGTGGGACATCGACGGAGTGTTTTGTTTGGAGCCGCCTGACGAAAGGAATAAACAGGAATACCTTGACTATATCAAGCAAGCAACCCCGCTGTTCATACCTACTCCGACTATCGGCGGTATATGCTCGTACAGGCTTCAAAGCAACGAGCAGGTTACAAGGGATTGGCTCGATAAGCAGGGAGTGAAATACAGGAGACTATACCTGTTTCCTGCAAGCAGTTGGGAAGAACGCAACGCAAGCGGAATATCACCCTATGCTTTCAAGGCGAAGTGCTACTCGGAAGCGGGATGGGCGAAATTATTCATAGAGTCGGACGATTGGCAAGCCCGCAAGATAGCGGAGTTGTCGCACAAACCAGTGTACTGCGTCGAGTCGAACAGGCTATTTAACATAAAATAAAATATGCCTTAACCCTAAAAAACAGGGATAAGACATATTATAATACAAGTCGCCGGGCTTAACTTCGCTACCAATCTTGGGACTTGTTTGGGCAGGGAGACGATGAACCCCTGCCTTTTTTACAGCCGACAAAATATAATGTCCGTTTTTCTAATGAAAATCGCCTAGATCAAACGCACTTTTACAAGAAAAACAACGTCATTTTACAACGCTTTTCTAATCGAGCCCCAAGTTTTCTCTGAACCATTCCAACGTATCGTCCCAATCCTGCCCGCTTTGCCCGCTCTTTTTGATTCTGGGAGCTTTTCGACTTGCGGATGATATCTTCTCTACCTTCGGTAGAGAAACGCCCAAATTAGCCCTTAAAACCGACTCGTCCAAAATTGACGCATAAGTCTTCGTCTGCTTCGTTGAGGTGTGCCCGAGCATCTTGCTCACTATGTCGAACGGAAGTCCTATCTCGACAAGGTACATAGCGTACGAATGGCGGGCTGTGATGGTTGTTACACTTTTGTCAATTTTCGCATTTTTTGCCAAAATTGCTAGATATTTGTTGAGTTTTTGGTTCGACATCATCGGAATTTTACCGCCGTAAATTTTACGGATTTCAATCGCATCTTCGTACAGGACGCTGACGTACTCGACACCAGTCTTTACACGCTTCTTCCTGATGAAAACCATTCCGTCCTTCTCGCTGAAGTCTTCTGGCTGAAGGGCAACCATATCGGCGTATTCAAGTCCGCTGTAGCACATAAACAGGAAAATGTCCCGCACCCTGTCAAGCGAGTCGCTTGTTATCTCAAGGTTCCTTATCCTTCCAATCTCTTCCTGCGTCAGATAAACGTTGTCTTCTTCCTTGTGCTTGATTTTGATGCCCGCAAACGGATTGCTCCTTATCTTCCCGCTGTTCCACGCAAGCAGGAAGAAATACTTCAACCGCATCATCTCCTTCTCGACAGTCTGCGGCTTGTGCTCCGCATCCATAGCGGATTTGAAGAAGAGTATGTCGCTGTGCGTGACGCTTCCCGCCTCCCTGTTCTCGTTGAACTTCGTCTTCTCGAAGAAATGGGTGCGAACCCATACGTATTTGTTGTATGTGTTGACGCCTACGTTCTGACTTGCCTTCAATTTCAGCCCGTCTTCGAACATATCCTTCAAAGTATAACTCATCTTCCTTGCCCCGTTCAGGAAAATATCTTTCAGGATGAAGGCGGTTATCGGCTCGTCGGCGATTGACAGGGCGGTATATATACCATTTATTTTGTTTCTTACCCCGTCAAGGTAAAGTACTAAATCTTGGGTAGGAAACTCCGACGGATTGCAGGATCGCGGAAGGGTTATCATCTGCCTATCGCCATTTACGATAATCGAGCACTCTACGGGTGCTTCGCCTGTGGACTTCCTTACCTTTGCGGGGCGGCAATAAAAACGGATTTTGAAGGTTCTTCTCATTTGGACACAGATAAAAATACACTTGCACACAAATATAGAGATATTATTTTGCCCCGGCAATACCCCGTAGAAAAAACATATCGGCACACCAATCACTTGGAATGCCGATTTAGCCGTTTTTTGCTCCCCAGCTAGGACT
The DNA here is from genome assembly GCA_045656065.1 of Rikenellaceae bacterium. Lineage (GTDB taxonomy): Bacteria > Bacteroidota > Bacteroidia > Bacteroidales > Rikenellaceae > CAJGBR01. The sequence goes on from JAZOQL010000018.1 coordinate 5,588, forward strand.
TGTTTATCCGTTGATAGTCAGTGAAATACCCCAATATGTCACAATTTGGGACACAGAAAAACCTAATATTTCACAAAAATTAGATAAAATCCTAATATCTGGTAATTTCTAGATAAAAAGGAACCCGCCACCTTTCGGCAGCGGGCAGACAAATAAAAACAATTATGTAGGAACTATTCTGAATTCCATTTTTCCCAAAGCCACCTTGGTGTGCTGTTCTCGTACCAAGTCTTCAGACGTCCGACTTCCAATTTCTTCTCCGTATAGAACTGCCTTATGGCTTCCTTTTCTTCTTCCGTTTCGGCGTTCTTCAACTTACCCCTGCAGAAAGCGTGGAGTTCTTCCTGTCTTTTCAGTGTTTCTGGGCTTTCTTTTACTACGGGAACAATTTTACCTTCTGCCATAAGGAACACCACTTCGTCGTTCCAATCCCTGATTTCCAAGTCCTTGATATCGCCGTTGTCGTCGTATCCTATTATCGATACATAGTGCGTTGCGTTGCTCTCTGGAATCTTGATTTTCGGCGCGGAGTACAGGCTCCTTCCAATCCCCCACAGAACGCAGGCTCTCTTGAATGCGTCACTCGCTTCTCCCTTGATGGCTTCAAAATTCGAAGGTGCACCCGAATTCCATTTCCACAACCAAGTTCCGTCAGGTGCTTTGATTGCTATTCCACAGAACAGGGACTCTCCTTCCCTGCGATAATTGCACGCCCATCCATACTCTCCAACCGTCTCGTCAAGGATTCGCATTCCGCACCGAGCGTCCTGATAAAGCAATAGGGACATCTTTCCGTTTTTCTTTTCACCTACTCGGACTTCAATCTCGTCAGCCCGAAGTTGCCTGAACTTAATTCCTTCTGTCTTCATATCTTATCTCCTTTAATATTTATTCCGCTGAAATCTCGTCCATAATGTCAACCGCAAGTTCGTCCCAATCGAAAGGAACGAGCAGTTTCTCCTTGTCGCTCATATAGTAGTCGTCGAACTCGAAAGTCAGTTGAGTCTCGCCGTTCAAATCGACGTCGAACCCCGACTTCCAAATATTGCTTGTGAGTACGGGTGTGATTACATA
>JAZOQL010000019.1:0-4557 GCA_045656065.1 Rikenellaceae bacterium
ATCACTGCTATTCGCAATATCCGCAAGGAAAAGAATATTCCTAATCGTGACACGATATCATTATCAGTCAACTATAATGGTAACGCTTTTTCAGCATACGACCCGATTCTGATCAAGATGACCAACCTCGACTCAATCAACATAGTTGAATCGAAGGTCGAAAATGCCATCTGTTTCATTATCAAAAATCGAGAATATTTCATTCCGATGGACGACAAGATTGACACTGCCGCAGAAATCGAAAAAATCACAGCCGAGCTCGAATACGCACAGGGATTCCTTGCTACGGTTATGAAGAAGCTGAACAACGAGCGCTTTGTGAGCAGTGCTCCGGCAAACGTCGTTGAGAAAGAGTATGCGAAGAAGGCTGATGCCGAGGCAAAAATCAGAAGTTGTGAGGAGCGTTTGGCTCAATTGAAGAAATAATGCAGAGTAAAAATTTACGCTACCATCTGTGGGCTATCGGGGTAATACTGATTTGGGGAACGACGTTGTCATCAACCAAGACATTATTGCTCAACGGGTTGAACAATAACTCAGTTATGTTCTACCGCTTTTTGATAGCCTATCTGTGCTTGCTGGCGTTGAATCATAAGCAACTGTTTGCAAGGTCTCTGAGAGATGAGTTATTGCTGATGGCTGCGGGGATATTCGGAGGGTCGCTGTACTTTATATGCGAGATTGCGGCGCTGCAGAGGGCAAACGTTGCCGATGTGTCGTTATTGCTGAGTATGAGCCCGATAGGGACTATGATTCTGTCGTGGATATTTCTTAAATCCAAAGTTACGGCAAAGATGGTTGTGGGCATACTGATTGCAATGTGCGGAGCTGTTCTGGTGATTCTAAATGGCTCTATGTCATTGGAGTTTAATCCATTGGGTTATGCACTTGCGCTGTGCGGAGCACTATCCGTATCGTGCTATCTGACCTTGGTCAACCGAGTGGAGGGCTACGCACCGTTGTTTATGACTCGCAAGATATTCTTCTATGGACTTGTGACTATGTTGCCGACCTTTTTCGGTACGCCGTTAGTGTGCGACATTGCCGTACTGAGCCAGCCGAAGATTATCTTTAATCTGCTGTTTTTGGGAATGATAGCATCGTGTTTCTGTTACTATTCGTGGAATGCGATTATTCCGCGACTCGGAGCAATAAAACTCGGCAGCTACTCATACTTCCAGCCCGTAGTGGCGATGATTACTGCTGCGCTGTTTCTCGGCGAACCAATCAGTTGGGCTGCGATAGTGGGAGCTGCGCTCATCATCGGCGGAGTCTGGAGCATAGAAAAATCGTAGACTGCACATAGACAAAACAATAAGGGCATCGACTATAGATCGATGCCCATTTTTTATCTTGATAGTGTCTTGTTTACCTCAACATACTGACTGCTTTTGCCACTGCCTTATATAGCAGTTCGACCTCCTCTTCGGTATTGTACATTGCAAATGATGCGCGCACCATACCCGTCACACCGTAGTGGGTCATAATCGGCTCGGCGCAGTGTGTTCCTGTGCGGACTGCTACGCCCATCTTGTCCATAATCATACCCAAGTCATAGGGGTGAGCACCATCTACGTTGAACGAAACAATTGCACATTTATCCGGACAATTGCCATATATTCTCAATCCTTCAATCGTAGACAACTTCTCGGCAGCCATTCTCATCAAGCGGGTTTCGTGCTCCTCGGCAGCCTTCAGATCCAAACCTTGCAAGAAATTTACGGCTTCGCCCAAGCCGATTGCTCCGATATAATTTGTAGTACCAGCCTCGAACTTCAGCGGTAGGTCTGCGTAGTCCGTATGCTCAAACGTAACAGTCTTGACCATATCTCCACCGCCCATATACGGGGGCATCTGTTCGAGCCATTTCTCTTTGGCATAGAGTATTCCGATGCCCGTCGGAGCATATAGCTTGTGGCCTGAAAATACATAGAAGTCGCAATCCAAAGCCTGAACGTCTACGCCACCGTGCACGATACCTTGTGCTCCGTCCACCAAAACGGGGATTCCTGCTTTATGCGCAGTTTCGATTACAAATTTCAAGTCGGGACGCGTGCCCAATACATTCGACGCCTGAGTTACGCAGACAATCTTTGTGCGCTGGTCAATCAGTTCGGTCAGTTTTTCGACCTGCAATCTACCCTCGTCATCGAACGGAATTACCCTCAGTTCAGCACCTCGCATTGCGCAGACCAACTGCCACGACACGATATCTGCGTGGTGTTCCATCTCGCTGACTATGACGTTATCGCCCTGTCCTATTGCGAGTTGTCCATAGCTGTGAGCTACGAGATTTATCGATGCCGTAGTGCCAGATGTGAATACCACCTCGCGAGTCGAGGCTGCATTGATAAAACTGCGTACTCGTTCTCGAGCCTGCTCGTACAATTCGGTGCATTGTTCGCTCAGAAAGTGGACTCCGCGGTGAATATTGGCATTCAACTTATTGTGCAGCAAATCAATCGTTTCAGTTACTACACGCGGTTTCTGCGCCGTAGCTCCATTGTCCAGATAGACCAACTGCTTGCCATATATTTTCTGGTCTAAAATGGGGAACTCTGCCCTTATCTTCTCAGCATTCCACATTGCTATAAACGTTCGATTTTTGTTTCAGCCAATTTGTTCAGATACTCAACCAGATTCTCGTCGGCTACCTGACTGATAATTTCATTAAAGAAACCGTACACCTGCAATCGCTTGGCTTCAATTTCTGAGATTCCTCGCTGACGCATATAGTAGATTTCTTCGGCATTGAGCTGACCTACCGTAGCTCCGTGGCTACATTTTACATCGTCTGCGTAGATTTCCAACTGTGGCTTTGCGTAGATGTTTGCCGTGTCGCTCAGCAGCAGATTGCGATTCTCCTGAAATGCCTGAGTTCTCTGCGCATCTTGTGCAACATATATTCTGCCGTTAAAGACAACCTGTCCGTTAGCTGCGGCTGTTGATTTGAATTTCTGTTGGCTCGTAGCGTCGCTGCACAGATGTTCGATATCGGTATAGTAGTCAATATGTTGATTTTCGCCACTCAATGCGAGTCCGAGTGTCTTGTTGTCTGCTCCGCGACCATTGAGTTTTACACGCCAATCGTTTCTCACCACGCCGCCATCGAGAGTCAGCGATACGCTCTTTACCTGCGAGTCCTGACCTTGCAACACCTCTGTCGAACAGATATTTGCCGAACTGTTAGATACACGCTGAATGTCTACAATATTTAATTTTGCGCCATCTTTAACGAAGAACTCTCTCAGCGAGTTGTTCACCATCTGATTTTCACACTCAGAGTAGGTATCAAAAATAACCGTAGCCTTAGCATTCGGCTCCATTATCACAAGCGCACGCGAAAAGGTCATCGCGCAATTTGCTGCGCAGTATGAATCTCTAATTGATATGTACTGTTCAAGTTCTACATCTTTAGGAACATAGAGAAAAAATCCATCTTGAACGAATGCCGTATTTATAGCCTCTATCACATTTCTACTATCTACGGAACGATTAAGATACTCGCCCACAAGATAGGGGTATCTGTCGGCAGCCTCAGCAAGTGAACCAAATATCACACCTTGTTGTGTTTCGACCAATTTTTGGTGACTCACCATACAGCCGTTGCACATCTTAAAGCATTCTGACTCAATAGGCAGACACTCTGTCAGGCAACTGTTTTCTGCCTGTGCGCACGACACTACCGATTGTTGCGACTCATACATTGCACGAATGTCGGTATAGCGATAGTTCTCGACCTTTTTCGAGGGTATTCCCTGCAACACAACCGTTGCGATTGCCCCCATTCGCATATCGCCCAACACATTGTCGAGTTTGCTTTGTGTGTTCGGTCTGTTATCGAACAGTTGTTTCAAATTGTTTTCAACACTACCCATAGCAATGCTATTGATTATCCTTAATCAACCAATCATAACCACGCTCTTCGAGTTCGAGAGCCAACTCCTTGCCTGCTGTGTGAATTATACGGCCATTGTACAGAACGTGAACTACGTCAGGTACGATGTAATCCAGAAGTCTCTGATAGTGAGTAATTACAACTGTCGCGTTATCCTCACGTTTGAGTTTGGTGACTCCCGTAGCCACGATTCTCAGTGCATCAATATCGAGTCCGCTATCTGTTTCGTCGAGAATCGACAAACTCGGCTCGAGCATTGCCATCTGGAATATTTCGTTCTTTTTCTTTTCGCCGCCAGAGAAACCTTCGTTTACTGCGCGATTGGTCAGTTTCGAATCAATCTCAACCACCTTAGCGCGCTCTTTCATCATCTTCAGGAATTCGCCTGCAGTAAGCGGCTCCTTGCCCTGATACTTACGCTTTTCATTTACTGCGAGTTTCAGGAAGTTCGCCATACTCACTCCCGGAATCTCTACCGGGTATTGGAATCCGAGGAACAGCCCTGCACGAGCTCGGTCCTCAATTGACATATCCAACAAGTTTACACCCTTGTATGTCACGCTACCCGAGGACACTGTGAATTTTTCGTTGCCGGCCAATACCGATGCCAATGTACTTTTCCCTGAACCATTCGGTCCCATAATTGCGTGAACTTCACC
>JAZOQL010000020.1:0-1344 GCA_045656065.1 Rikenellaceae bacterium
TTCAGCCCGTTTCAAAGGAAAGAATGTCCGAGATAGTGGATGACATATACACCATAACGGGATGTACTGTTGAATGGGAGGATGACCAAGATTATATGAGTGAACACAAAAACGGATTGAGCGGAAGCAAGAAATACCCGATTCGTATGAAAGCGGATTCACTCGAACAGTTGCTCATTGGTTTTGCAAAGAAAGTCGCGCCTAATCACACGTTGGACTTTGTGAATGACTGGGAGGAAAGTGACTTGAAGGATTATACTTTGATGCTGTTTTTGAAAGGGCATTTGAATAAGGAAACCTTTGAGTTCACAGACCCGACAACCGAAGAATGGGATGAATTTTTGGACGGTAAACGGACAATGACTTGTGTTTACTATTGCGTTGACATAACCAAGGGCGGCAAACGTGCTGATTTGAGCGATGAAATGTCGGAACTTTATAAAAAGTATAACGAAATGAAAAGGAATAAAAAATAAGAAAAGCCCCTCCGAACAGAGGGGCTTTTTGTTACTTGAATATTTTGTCTAAAATATCAATTATGTACTGACTTACTATTGACAAAACACCGTCAGCGAATTGCTTTACGAATTTGTCAAAATCGTGTTTCCTTGGGTCATAGCACGCGCTAATCCAACCGCAACCGCCCTCGTCTGGGGCAAATTCACAACTTGTTTCGATATTTGTGAAGTATTTACTATGGTTTTGCTTATAGTATTCCAAGAATTTGAATATGAATGTGTCGTTTATTGATATATATTGTTTGCCATCTTTATCATTTACGTAGGCTGCAATACCGTAGTTGTGGAACTTATTTAATTCCACTTCTGTCACATTTAACCCATTTGCATTTTTTCTTGGGTTGTATGTTATGTCTCTACCGATTTCGCATTCATAATCATTCGGTTTTATCAGCAGTATGTTCGCATTGAATTTTTGGTCTATGTCGAAATGAAAGCCTAATGTAAACACATTTTGGTATTTGTTGGCTTTGAATCCCTCGCCAACGGCAATGTCAATTTTTTCACGATATGTTGCTTTTGCTACTTCTAATGCACTTCTTATATTTTCTGCGTTATATTTGTCAAGCCTATCTTTTGAAACGGGCTTAATGTTCAGTTTCTCGCCAACGTATTGTTCGGATTTGAGTATTTCCATAATCTATTGTATGATTTCTCCTTTAACCCAACTCGGTTTATTTTTCGGTAGAACAAGGTTCGGGTTACGACCGCAATATAAATCACCACTGACTTCCTGCGGTGCGCCGTCAAGATTTGTTAATTTGTTTATACTGCATTCAAAATACCCACCTACTTTTAAAGGTGCGCCTTCAAAGTCGGATCGTAG
>JAZOQL010000021.1:0-4139 GCA_045656065.1 Rikenellaceae bacterium
GGCTATATTGAACCAGCAAACCTTATGGATTTCTCAACAGAAGGTGTACACTATCATCGTATAACCGACCCGACGAAGGCAACGGCTTCAGACCTTGGACTTGGTACAAGTACACAAACGGGATTCCCTGTTTGGAACAACGAAGGTATTATCATAGGCAGGGATAGTGAAAAGAAAACAAAGGGTGTTCAGTTTAACTATGGTGGTAACTCCTACTCAAATATAGCAAATGTTGTTTGTACATCGGGTGAAAACTATGTACCTTCAAGAATGTATGTTCCTACGGCTGCAGGTACACAAGGACAGGTACTGACCTTTGTTGATATGAACTCCGCTCCTGTTTGGGCTACCTTAATTAAGGCCGTTCAGATTACGTCTGCAGCATACGAAGCACTCGTTCAGGCGGGTACAACCGACCCTAATACTCTCTATCTCATAGTTGATGAATAATAATAACCCCCGCTCTTATGGGCGGGGATTTTAACAAAAGGAATTATATGAATTTTGTAGAATATATACAGAACGGAACCAATCTTAGTGGCGGCAAGTCAACAGGATGGATGATTAACTTTGGTCGCTATCCTACTGCCAACACAAAGATAGAGATTAAGTTCAAACATCAAAACTCCACCACAGATGGCGGTACTTTTTTCGGATGTCATCACTATGACTTTACCCATAACTATTTCCGTCTGTTCACATATCAGATGGGAACGTATTTCTTGGATTCCCCTAATGATGGTAATAGCCGTATTTCTGTTCCCGTAACCTTCAATCAGGAGGTTACACTACAGGCAACTCCTGCTCCAAATGTTTCGCTGACCAACCTCAATACACAACGGACGGCAACGGCATCAAGCGGAGCAACTCTTAATTACAAATACCCTATGGCTTTGTGGTACGGCTTCGATGGTGATGACGGAAACGTCGTTGAGGGTACACAGGTTTACTACATCAAGATATGGGAAAGTGACACTCTCGTTATGGATTTGTGGCCGGCAGTTGATAATGGCGTTGTCGGTCTCTATGACAAGATAGGAGAGCAGATGTACACCAATACGGGAAGTGCTAAGGTATTCACAGCAGGCCCTGTACTATCGTCAATAGTCGCTGAGGCATCAAAGACAACCCTTCCATCAACGGGTGAAACAATCAATATTGGTGTTTTCTGCAGCAACTCTTGGACGGTCACTCAGACGGGCAATTGGCTCACTCTTTCTGAAGCAGGTGGAACGGGAAATACAACTATTACCGCAACCGCTCCGCTATATACAGGAAGCGACAACAGGACTACGACCCTGACGTTCACCGACACAGCAACGTCAGATTCATTTGATTTGACAATCAAACAAAGGAAACTGTCTAATGGACAGCCGTTCTATCTCGGTGCAAACGAGGTTACTTATGCTTATCTCGGTGATTCTGATGTTAGTGAGGCATATCTTGGAGAGGTTCTTGTGTTCAGTACATCAGCACCTACACCACCTCCTGCGGGAGACATTACGATTACGATTGACGGTATTGACCCCTGCATCGACCTTGACGGTCTCGGCTCTTGCTCCGACTATGATGAGGTATCTTACTCCATTGTCCGCATCAACCCCGAAGACGACGAGGAATTGGCAGTAGTTGCCACAGTCGATTTGGAAAGGACGGGAGACGGAACGAATGACCCCTATGTTTGGTCTATCGCATCATCTACCCTTCCACAGGGAGTTACCGCATCCCTTGACGACAGCGACGGTTGGGACTTGCTTATCGAAGGCAGTTTCGACACAACCAAGACCTATGTTGTCAAGTGTGATGTTACAACGCCTGAGGACTATGTCGAAAGATGGGGCTACGCAAATGATAACGGAGACTACCAACTCGACCTATCAACGGACGTTACGTTGACTCCTGATTTCACTGCCGGAGAATTGATGCCGCTCCGCACACTTACGATTGAGGACATTCCTAATCTACCGAGTGATGCAACTCATATCGAAGTCACAGATGATGACAAATTCGGAATTGAAATCGGTTGGGATGGTTCAGATGTATCTACATCGGTATGGACGGGTGACGAAGGAAGTGGCGACCGCATCACCGTTACCTACGACGATATGGAGCAGACTATCATCATCGAAGCAGATTGGGAGCCTTACGACGGAGAAGGCAGCGGTGAATACACCATCAGGATGAAGGCTGAAACCGACAGTTGCGGAGTCGAAGAGGGAGACGAAGGAACTTACTCGCTCCAATGGTCAGCAAATGAGTTGACGAAGACCATCACCTTCGACGGAGGAACCTGCACACCTTACGAATAAACTCAACTAATTTTGTGAAAATCCCTGCCTTTTGGCGGGGATTTTTTGTGATTTTACCCCCATTTCCTCGGAACTATATTAAAAGTAAAAGAAGATAGAAGGATGCTACAAAGACGAAGATATTTACTGATTACCCGCAACAGCGCGAGCAATTCAATCACCCGTAGTCTATTCCTGTCTATGGTTGATGATGACGGAATCAGCGTTAAGATTGATACGTCAGAACTCGTTTCTCTCAACAACGCTGCTGACGGGGAATATCAGTATGCAATAGTCCCGTATTATGGCGAATGGTCTTCCGAAGAGGGAAAGGCTTATGCCGATGCAATTACCTACGAATACGCGGGCAATCTGCTTGATACCATCATCCATTGTCCTGACGGAGACATTATGCTCAGATACCTTCACCCTCAGACGGGAATACTCAAGATAGGTACTGATATGGTTCCCGAAGTGATTACAGACAGCGACGAGGGAGACGGGCATTATAAGAATTACTTATACGACGAAGATAACTAACATATGGAACAGAACAATATACAATTAAGCGTCGTTGACGTTGAACAGAAATACTCCTATGACATCACCGAGAACGTTTACGGTGGTGGAGGAATTGTGTCTTGGGGTGCTGACAACGACGTTGTCAAACTGCTTTACAACTGCTATACGAAGTCAGCAACACTTAAGGCTGCAATCGACCAAAGCCTCAACTATATCCTCGGTGACGGAATCAATATTTCTGACGACGCTGCATCTTGGAGGGAGAAGGTTAACCGCAGGGGAACGACTATGGAGGCTCTTATTTCTCATATCGCATCAGACCTCTATATCTACGGAAACTTTGCTATCCAAGTGATTTACAATAAGTTGGGTGTACCCGTTGAGCTCTATCCACTCGATGTGGCCCGTTGCCGTCTCAACGCTGACAAGGACAAGGTCTATTACAGCAAGAAGATGTGGACGAAGTATCAGACGAAAGCCGAGGAATACGACCGTTTCGGATATGCTGCTTTTGATATCAACAAGCCAACGCAGATATACTTCTACAACGGTAACGGAATACGTTGTGCGTATGCCCTTTCACCTTGGTCTGCAGCACTTGACGATGTGCTTTGTGAGATTGAGGGAAGCCACTACAGCCTTAACAGCATCACCAACGGATTTGCGGCAAGATATATCATCAATATGCCTGATACAGCCAATCTTACGGACGAGCAGAAGAAGATTATCGAGGATGGTATCAGGAACAAGTTCTGTGGCCCTGACGCTCCGAACAACTTTATGCTCTACTACTCCAACGACGAGAGCAAGAATATCAGCGTACAGAAGATTGAGGCTGACGAGACTCCTGACCGTTTCATCGCTATGAGGAAGAACAGCAGGGAGAACATCTTCACAAGCCTTCGTATTTCTCCGCTCCTTTGCGGTCTCTCTTCCGACACCAATACGGGCTTTTCCACTCAGGAGTTTTCCGATAGTTTCAAACTCTTCAACAGAACGGTTGCAGAGCCTGTCAGAAAGACTTTGGAGGACGCTGTGAATGCCATCATCGGTGCTGAGGAAGGAGTAAGAATAATTCCCTTTGTAATCAAGTTTGAGGACTAATTATGAACTATTATAAGACAACTATGCTAATCAGCCCTAATAGGGTCAAAGAAAGCGGAATGCTCAACGTAAATGTCGATGACAATATGATTGGAGCATCCATCCGTACAGCACAGAATATATACCTTGCTGACGTAATCGGGCAGGATTTGATTGACAAACTGCAACTCTTGGTCTACAACAAGTTGAAGGATGGAAGCCCGAAGATTAACGATGACGAGCAGA
>JAZOQL010000022.1:0-1384 GCA_045656065.1 Rikenellaceae bacterium
ATGGCTACGATCCGACTTCAAGGGCAGCGGCCGCGATGTAGCAGACCTTATCTTCTGGTGCGGACTCTCGACCGTGCTGTTCGGAGCTCTCACAGGTACATTCTTCGGAGTGGAATTGGCAAAGGTCCCTGCGCTGATCAATATCAAGGATATGTTCGTAGCTCAGGACAAGATGTTCACCGTAGCCATCTATGTTGGTGTTGCTCAGTTGATTTACGCAATGGCACTGAAGGCCTACTTCGCAATGAAGCGATTCGGCTGGATGTACGGAATGTCTACGATTGGCTGGATTATGACCCTCATAGCATCGGGTCTGGCAATGGGAATGCCCGTCAGCATCGAAGGATTCACCACGTCAAGCCCTGCATACTACGCAATTATGGGAGTAGCAGCCATTATGATGTTCTTTATGAACTCGCCTGGCAAAAACATATTTGTGAATTTCGGCTCGGGGCTGTGGGATATGTACAACAATGTGACAGGATTCCTGGGCGACCTGCTGTCATATATCCGACTCTTCGCGCTGGGTATCTGTAGCGGTATCATCGCCAACGTATTCAACGCCCTGGCGCTGGGTATGAGCCCTGATATCCCCGTAGTCGGAACTATCGTGGCAATACTGATTATGGTAATCGGACACGGCATCAACCTGTTTATGGGCGTGCTGGGAGCATTTGTTCACCCACTGCGTCTGACATTTGTAGAGTTCTACAAAAACGCGGGCTTCGAAGATGGCGGCAGAGCTTTCGAGCCCTTAACTAAAGGAAAAAAATAACCAAAATAAAGTTAAACTAAAAAAACAAATTTCTTATGAGCGCTATTTTATTAGCTTATTTGGGCGTAGTATTGATGCTTGCAATGTGCGGTATCGGAAGTGCCTATGGTGTAACAATCAGTGGTAATGCATCAGTTGGTGCGATGAGCAAAAACAGCAATGCATTCGGTAGCTATCTGGTTTTGAGTGCGATGTCTGGTACTCAGGGTCTTTACGGTTTCGTAGGCTACTTTATGGTAAAACCGCTGTTGGTGGAAACAATTTCAATGTTCCAGGCCTATGCTATCTTGGGCGGCGGTATCGCTTTGGGTCTGGTAGGTTTGTTCAGTGCATTGCGTCAAGGCAAGATTTGTGCTAACGGCATCACTGCAATCGGCAACGGACACGACGTATTCGGTAAGACTGTCGTTTTGGCAGCGTTCCCGGAATTGTACGCAATCTTGGCAGTAGCTGCTGTGTTTATGATTTCATCATATAATCTATCTCTATTTTTCTTTGTCACTTTTTTGCTATCAAATACGCCCTCAAGCATTTTATCATACGGCATAACCACACAAGCTGTAACAACAGGTCCAGCCAACGGGCCACGGCCAACTTCATCAATGCCTG
>JAZOQL010000023.1:0-3856 GCA_045656065.1 Rikenellaceae bacterium
AGACTACAACTATGAGATACTTACCCGTAACGATGTCAGAATGGACAGTTACGGCAGCGTCATAAACCGTGACACGGTTGTCGTTTACAGCAGCGTGTATCAGACAAGCAGGAAAACCGCTATGATGTTGGTTCACCCGCAGATGGATTTGCTTGACACGCTCGCCAACAATCTTCTGTCAAGTTGCGGAACAATGGGTGTTTTGCCTATCATAAGCGGCAACAGCATTCCTGCCAATCCGAAATTCAAGGAGGATTTGGCTGCTGCTATGTCAAAGGAATACGGTTGGGGTGAAGACCAATTGAAATACTTCCTTTCCCAACAAGAACTGAAGGTGGATTCAATCAACCTGCAAATAAAAGACCTTGAACTGCGCGACAACATAGAATCATCGTTCAAGGTTCTGCTCAACTTCCTCGGTGTACCCGTTGACCTTGTTATAGGAAACTCAACATTCAACAACGTGAGTGAGAGCCGCAGATTCTTCTACGAAACAACTGTAAGAAGTTATGCGGAGTGGATGCTGAAGGTCGCAAGGGCTTTGCTTACCGCCTCGCCGCAGTTCATACCGCAAAGCACGATAACCTACAAAATCACCAATGTCGAAGGCATTGACAAGAGCGTGTCGGATATGTGCAAGGAAAAAGGCGCGTATGTTGACCTTCTCGTAAAACTGCGCGATGCAGGTGTAGATGTGACCGATGAACTCGAAAAGGTTTACCAAGACATTCAAAACGACTATAAAATTGTATAAACTATGAAACAGAATATATTTTTCAACAGCCAAAACCTCCTAATCACGAACGCCGTGGAGGAGGACAATATGCTCCGAATAGAGGGTACTGCCGCCCACTTCGGCGAAGCCAACCTCAACAACGAAATAGTTGACGAGAAGTCGTTCGACAGTTTCTTCCTGCTTTACCGCGAGGGCAAACTGACCCCCGTTCTCAACTTCAACCACGACCCATACGCATTGATTGGCGGAATTGACAACATCTACACAAAGGACAACGCCCTTTGGTGTTCCGCCCACTTGAACAAGGACATCGCCATCTGCCGCGACACCTTGATTCCTATGGTTATGAGCGGTGACATCAAGAGTTACAGCACAGAGGGTTGGGTCGGGTTCAACGACATAGTTGAACACGATGACGGCACTTACTACTGCAAGAACTTTATGCTCACGGGCGTGGCTGTGGTCTCGCTTCCCGCTGACTACAACAGCGAATTTTCGATAAAGAATTATTTTGAAAACAACAAGACTTTGAAAACCAAGAAGTTGAACCCGATATACCACATTTTCAGATAAAATGCGGCATTGTCTTTCCGACCTCTTATAAATAAATTGTTCGGACTTGAAAACCACGATATAAATAAATAAAATTCCAACTATGAAAAAGATTTTTCTCGAATACTTGAACAAGCAACTTGAAAAGAACCAAGCGATGCTTGCTACGAACAGTCTCTCCGAGGAGGACAGAAAACTCGTTGACGATGCAATCGCCGACTTGAACGCCACCATAGAGGCTGTTGACGCTCTCGAAGACGAAAACGCACAAGAGGCGATTGACGCTCTGAAAGAGACCGTTGACAACTTGCAGCAGGGTCTCACCGCTGTTCAAGAAAAAATCAACCAAAACAAACAAGAACAAACAGAACCAACTATGCCTAACGAAAATTATTTGCAATCAAAAAACAGTGTTGCCGATTTCGCTTCCGCTATCCGCAACGCAAGAACCGCTGACGAATTCAGAGCGAATTGGAGCGAGTTCCTTTCAACCAACGGCATCACAATTTCACAAGGTTCAGAGGGTGCATTCATTCCCGAAGCCGTGAAAGGTATGATTTCCGATATATGGGACAGAAATGCAGATTGGTTGAAATCCCTCAAAAACACGGGTGCTAAACGCTTCTATTGCCGTTACAACACCTCCGACCAAACCGCCGAGAACAGCCGTGCTAAAGGTTGGAAGAAAGGCGACACCAAGGCTGTCGAAACCATCAACTTGGCTGCTAAACTCTTGGAGGCTCAATTCATCTACAAAATCCAAGAAATCGACCTCAAGACAAAATTCGACTCTGACGAAGCCCTCATCACTTACGTGCTGAACGAACTCGTTGACCAAATCCTCTTTGAAATCAAGAGAGCCATTTTGGTCGGTGACGGTCGTGCCAACAACAGCGACTACAAAATCAACTCATTCGAGGCTATCGCAAAAACTTCCACCGACAACTACACAACTGTTAGCACAGTAACAGCCAACGGTTTCCTCGTTGACGATGTTCGCGCAATGGTTGACAGCATTGTGAACGACAACAACAAGGAAGTGTTCGTCTTTATGAGCAAGGCTACTTTGAGAACCCTTTCCCGTGTGCAGGCTTCCTCTGAATCAACCCCCGTTTACTTGGGCGTTGAGCAAGTCGCTGAACAACTCGGCGCAAGCCGTATCATCACAACTGACCTGCTCGGTGACACCTACAAGGCAATCGCTATGATTCCATCCGAATACTACCTCGTTGGAGAGGACATCCTTAACCCCGTTCTCTACACTTGGCACGAAGGCTACAAGAACTTGGACTGCTACCGTTACGAATGCGTTGCAGGCGGCGGTATCAACCAAATGAAATCAACTGCCGTTCTGAAAGCGGAATAACCTTATCACACCTAACGGGGGGTTGTAAACAGCCCTCCGTTTAACCAATTTTAATCACGAAAAATAAAAAATTCAAACTATGGCAACAAATCTTTGCGAAACTATTATATCTGCCTGCATTGGAGCGGACTGTAAAAACCCCATCTTCAGTGGTGTTGAACAAGTGGGTTACATCGCCAACTTCGCAGATGTCGCTACATTCCACCCATCTGACACAAACGGTTCAATAATTGATTCAATCACAATGAAGACCGACACTGTTGGCTCTGATGAAGTCGCAAGATGTTGGTATAAAATCCAACAACTCGGCAACAGACCGTTTGAAGGCTCACAGACGGAGTTCGTGGAAGGAACTTATATGAACAGAGTTACCAACACAATCCAATTCGCAGTTTTGGACAACGGTCCGGAAGTTACGGAGAATGTCATTGACAAACTCTTGAACGGAAAGTTCGTTGTTATTCTCGAAAACGACTTCGTTCACACAAACGGAGACAACAAGTATTCCATCTACGGAAGTAAGAAAGGTCTGAAATGCACTGGTCTCACCCGCGAACTCTACGGCGATAACGAATCAGCGTGGATTGTAACCCTCGTTGAAGAGAACGCTGCAAAGAGCGGAATGTTCGTGTATGACACCGATGAGCAGACCACTGACGCTATGATTGAATCTTTGGTTTGCTCTTGCTAATCCTACTGAAAACTAAACTGTGAAAACTACGAAGCACCTTCATTTGAGGGTGCTTTTTTTGTGTTTATAAATACAATGCAACATTTCTCACATAAAATATGGCAACTGAAATAGAAATCAAGAATCTTAAAGAGCAATTCGCTGATATTAAGACCGCTACGAGGTCTAACATTTCCCTTATCTACAAAGCGTTGGATGATTTGCAAATTCCTTATAAAAAGACATCGTGTTCGAGGTGCAGACAAGACCTTTTGAACATCGTCCGCGAGGAGTTGGGACTCATTGAATCAGCAGCCGAGGAATCCTCCTTCAACGAAAAACAGATTTGTGGTTACGTGTATAAAGTTGACCGCCCTATCTTTTGGAACGGTCACAAGATGGACAACAACACCCCGAAAGAAATCATTGAACAGTTTGTCAAGAGATTCCCGAAATGCTACGAGGCTGTTGACTGCCCGCACGAAGACGAGCCGACCGAGGAATACGAGGGTCACAAGGTTGTACCGCACCC
>JAZOQL010000024.1:0-1176 GCA_045656065.1 Rikenellaceae bacterium
CCGCTTGAAGGCGGCTATGGCGTTTTGTACGCCATCAAACGAAATGTTCAACTTGATTTGTTTAACGATTCGAATTCGGATGACGACCCGATTTTGAGTGCAGTGACGAAATTAAAGCAATACGCCTTTGCTTTTTATAACGAGCGTGAAGGCGTGTTTGAAGTCTGTTCGCGAACCGCGAACACCGAACTTGATATTGATGTTGAAATCGTCACCAATGCTATGTACAAAAAAGTTGACACATTATGAAATTCGAGGAACTTATCAACTCAAAAGATTTCAGCAGAATACTGAATTACATATTTTGCAAGTTCAATTGCTTCAACGCCGACACGCAGAATGACGTGCGGCAGGTTTGTTGCATTGCCGTTGCAAAGAGCATAGAGCGTTATGATTCGTCAAAGAACCCTAATTTTTGGGTTTACTGCAAGCCGCTTATGACGGAGTATGCGAAGAACGAAATCAACCTGCAACGGAACATTGTGAAAATCCCCTACAACAGATTAAATTCTGGATTCAAAGACTATGAGAACATCGTCCATTCCTATACGGGCATATCGTATGAGAACGGCGATGACATTGATTTTGGACAGTATAGCGATAGAGTTTACGAGGAACTGCTTATGGACTACAAGCGTCTTGTCGGCGAACTTGACAGCAAGAGCAGGGACATCGTGGATATGAAGTTCGGATTCAAACAGACGCACAACGGCAAGACCGATTTTATCAGCATATCCGAGACTATGGGGATATCCCTATCAAAGACACGCGAACTGTTCAAGAAAGCGCAGGACTATTTACAGAAAAACCTTAAATGATAAAAGATATGATTAGAAACATTGTTGTCGCCACCACGGAAGACGGTGGCATTGGAGTTGACGGCAGACTCCCGTGGAAAAACAAAGACGATATGCAGCGGTTTGTTAGCCTTACGAAAGGGCAAGCCGTTGTTATGGGTAGAAAGACTTATGAATCAATAGGTCATCCGCTCAAAAACAGACTGAACATCATTCTTACAAGCGACAAGGACTACAAACCGCAGGGATTGTCCGAGAATGGTGTCATTCCGACCATTGCCACCAATATTGAGGAAGCGGAAGCCGCTGCCGAATCAGCGGGTTACAAAGACGAAATCTTCTATATCGGCGGCGCAAAGGTTTTTGAATACCTTATGGA
>JAZOQL010000025.1:0-7463 GCA_045656065.1 Rikenellaceae bacterium
TGAGGTTGATTCCGACGGGGCAGCGCGTTATCTGTATTACAGACCAAACCGTAGCCCTGCTGCACCCCAAACTCGTAGATAATTTTGAGACCATAATTATCGAACCCGGCGAAAGTTCGAAACGATTGGCAGTGGTCGAGCAGATAATTGCTCAGCTGATAGAGAAACGTGCCGATAGGGGGACATTTCTGCTGGGTGTAGGTGGCGGAGTGGTTACGGATATTACGGGATTTACGGCGTCGATTTTTATGCGAGGTGTCGATTTTGGGTTTGTAGCTACGACGCTGCTGGCTCAGGTCGATGCAGCCATAGGCGGAAAGAACGGAGTCGATGTCGGGGGATTTAAAAATATGGCGGGCGTATTTCGTCAGCCTAAGTTTGTGGTGTGTGATTCGGCAGTTCTGCACACGTTGCCCGACAGAGAGTTCCGAGCTGGTATGGCCGAGGTGATTAAGGCAGCGATTATCGGCGACCGAATGTTGATGAGGATTTGTAATTCGCTGGAAAAACGGCCAGAGGGCGAACAACTTGACGAGATTATTTCTCGGGCGGTTGCAGTCAAGAGCCAGATTGTGCAGGCCGATGAACGTGAGTCCGGAGCCAGAAAACTGCTGAACCTGGGACATACCTTTGGCCACGCAATAGAGAAGTGTGACTCGAAGATAAGCCACGGCGAGGCTGTCGCAATCGGACTCTGTATGGCGTCTGACATCTCGGTCGAACTTGGATTGTGCGCGCCACAGGTAAGAGATGAGATACACGATGCTGTAAGGCGTATTTCTCTGCCGCAAACAAGCGATGTGCCAATAGACCAGATGATTGAGGTGATGAAGACCGATAAGAAACATTCGGGAGATTCGGTCGATTTGATACTGCCAAAGACCATCGGACAGTGTGTTATCGAGCCGATTTCGTTCGGAATGTTGACTCGGCTGTTGAACGAGAAAATTTGAAAATAAACTGAATAAACTACTGACTCGAACGTGATAGAATTTTACTCAGAATTAGATATAAGACTGAAAATATTGGTGTTGATATGTGCAGTTTGTCTCTTGGTGCAGTTGTTTTATGTGCTGAGAAATGTGGCAATTGTCAGATATCGACTCTCAAAACGTGTGAATATTACAGATGAACAGCCCCCGGTTTCGGTCGTGATTCCTACGGCTGATGATTGGGATTTTGTCGAAAAACGATTGCCTGTGTATCTGTCTCAGGACTATGCCAATTATGAGGTAATCGTTGTGGCAAACGACTGCTCGGAGGATTTTGTCGATGTGCTGAACATTATGGCCGAGCAAAATGACCGCCTGAAAGTTACGCTCATCAAAAAATATAACCACAGTTCGCACTCGAATAAATTGGCGCTGACGGTCGGAATGAAGGCTGCCTCTAATGAGCTGATGTTGTTCACGACTTCGGATTCGGTGCCGGTTTCAGACCAATGGCTCAATTTGATGACCAAAGGCTTTACGGGTACCTCTATCGTGCTGGGTTACAGCGGAGTGGAGCGCTCGAAGGGGGTGGGTAATCTGTATATGAGATGTTCGCGTCTGGGTGTGGCAATGAGATGGCTTGTGGCTGCAGTTTCGGGCAGCACCTACCGTGGGTCGTGTCACAACATAGGCTACACGAAAAATGTCTACTTCGAAAGTGGCGGATTTACCCACCTGCGCCTCAAACACGGCGTAGATGACCTATTTATTCAGAAGGTGGCTACGGATAAGAATGTTTCGGTTGTAATCCACCCGCAGGCTACGGTTAGACAGGCTGCGATGTCGATGAAGCGTTGGAGAAGTCAGCGAGCACTGAATAGTTTCAGTTTTAGATATTACCCCGCTGGAGTGAAATTCAGTCAGGCCGTGGAACTTACCACGCGGCTGTTGTTGTTTGTGAGCTGGTTGATTCTTGTGGCACACTTTGTTGTTGCACAGCAATATATCTTCGCAGCAGTGGTTACGGGATTGCCCTTTTTGAGATTGCTGATACTGATGATTATCACCGGCAAAATAGCGCGCAGAGTGGGGGATAACGACCTGTTGTGGTTCTATCCGATATACGACCTGATATCGCCGTTGTCGGAAATTTTCTTGGCGATAAGACGTAGAATTAAACCGAGCAATCAACTATGGATATAAACGATAATTTGAGCATTAAGAGTGACGGCGAACTTGTAGAACAGGTCAGAAATGGCGACCGTCGTGCTTTTGATGAGTTGTTCGGGAGATATCAGGAGTCGATTCGACAGATGTATATGCAGAGAACCGGCGGCAATGAACACGATTCGAATGATATGTTGCAAAATACCTTTATAAAGGTATACCTTAATATTGACACATATAAACCAGAATATACGTTTTGTCAGTGGATATACACTATTGCTCGCAATACGTTTATCGACTACGTGAGGAAAAGACGCGAGTATGTGGTTTCGATAGATGCTTCGGATGGGGTGACAAATGCGTATAATCCTGCCAGCCAGCAGCCTACGCCCGAGGAGCGTATGATTATAACTCAGCATAGTCGCGAGCTGAATACCATTCTTGACAATATGAATCCAAGATACCGAGATGTTATCATACTGCGCTTTTTTAATGAGTATTCATACGACGAAATTGCTGAAAAACTGAATGTTCCGATTGGTACAGTCAAAACACTGATTCATCGGGCAAGAGAAATATTGCTGAGCAAAATATCAAGTAAAAACGGACAATTGTTTTAAAATGAAAGAGATTGAAAAATATTTTGAATTAAATTCACGCCAGCGAGAACAACTCTCGATGTTGCCCGAATTGTATGGTTATTGGAATGACCGCATAAATGTGGTTTCTCGAAAGGATATTGATTCGCTGATGTTGAAACACGTGTTGCACTCTCTTTCGTTGCTGAAGGTTTGTGAGTTTGCGCCGGGAACAAAAATTGCTGATGTTGGCTGCGGTGGTGGATTCCCAACTATACCGTTGGCCATTATGTTGCCTGAGTGTCATTTTACGGCCATTGATTCGATAGGCAAGAAGATTAAGGTTGTATCCGAAATAGCAAAATCACTCTCGCTGGAGAATGTTGCGCCGATGAACTGCAGGGTGGAGAGCTTAGATATGAAATTTGATTTTGTCATTGCTCGGGCAGTGACGGCGATGCCGCAGTTTGTCAAGTTGACCTGGGATAGGATTCGCTCAGGCAGCTCGGGCAGCTCGCTGGAAAACGGAATAGTGTGTCTGAAGGGCGGTGACTTGACTGATGAACTCTCGGGTGTGGGTCACAAGTGTGTGCAGTGGGAGCTGAGTCAGTGGTTCGATGAGGAGTTCTTCGAAACAAAAAAGGTTGTATACATTAAAAAATAGATAAGATATGGCAGATAATTATTTGGGCCGCAAAATGGAGGAGTATATGGCACAATCGTGCTCGGCAAAAAATAGCAAGCCGCAAGTGACATTGGCAAAACTTTTGGAACGAAACAGAAGTCACAGAGGCTACGATTCGAGTTTTATAGTCAGAGATGACCAGCTGCGCAGAATAATCGAGGTTAATACGAAGATTCCCTCGGCGCGCAATCAGCAGGTGTTGCGATTCCGCGCGGTGAATCACACCGAGGCTGCAAAGGTGTTGTCAAATATCGCTTTAGGCGGAGCGCTCCCCGAACTGCATCTGCCGTTTCCGGGTACTGAACCTAATGCCTTTATCATAATCTGCTCTACGGTTGAGGAGTCGAAATATGTTAGTGTGGATTTGGGCATCTCGGCTCAGAGTATGTTGTTGCAGGCTGCTGAAATAGGCTTGAATGGAATATGTATAGGGGCATTCAATAAGAATAAAATAATTGAAGCATTCGATTTGAAATACGAGCCGTTGTTGATTCTGGCAATCGGTAAAGGTATAGAGAAGATTCGTCTTGTGGAAATTGCTCCCGAGGATAGCCATACCTATTACAGAAAAGATGGTATACATTATGTGCCGAAATTGAAACTCGATGATTTAATCATAAAATAAGATGCAGAATATGAAAAGATTTTTTGTGCTGATGTTTTGCCTTTTGGGCAGTATGTTGATGTTCGAATCGTGTTGTAATTGTGGTCGTCGCAGTGCTGAACCAATAGACCTGAAGGGTGTGACCTGGAGATTGATTGAACTAAATGGTAAGGTGGTGCCTGACCAGTCGGATACGACACGATATACAGTGATACTCTCGGAAAGTGGCGAACTTAACGGTCGAGGCGATTGTAATAGCTATTTTGGCAGATTCGTCTCTGAGAAGGAGGGCGAACTGAGCCTGTCACCTGATGGCGCTACAAAGGCAATGTGTCCCGATATGAAACGCGAAACCGAGTTCCTGGAGATGATGCCGCGCGTGAAAAGTTTCAAAATTGATGGCAATATTTTGATGTTATTCAATTCGGAAGGTAAGTTGATAGCTGCCCTGCGCAGGGTTTAAACGCCGATGATGATAATGTTTTGAAAAATACTTGCAAAAAAATTTGCATAAAAGAAAAATATCATATACCTTTGCGCTCGATTTGAAGGGGAAATCCTCGAATCGGGGTGTAGCGCAGTCCGGTTAGCGCGCCTGCTTCGGGTGCAGGAGGTCGTGGGTTCGAATCCCGCCACCCCGACAAAGTGAGCCACCTTAAAAGGGGTGCTCGAGAAAATGAGTTCATAGAGATAAAAAATATAAGTTCGGGGTGTAGCGCAGTCCGGTTAGCGCACCTGCTTTGGGAGCAGGGGGTCCCAGGTTCGAATCCTGGTACCCCGACAATTTAAAAGCATCGATAATCTGTGATTGTCGATGCTTTTTTTGTATAGTATGTTGAACCTGTGAATTTTTGTTATTCTGCCATAATAATTCCTCCGCCTAATAGCACGTTGTTGTGATAGAACGCTGCTGCTTGACCGGCTGCTATGGCAGTAAGTGGCTCGTGGAGACGAATGTGTAGAGTGTCGTCTGGTAATCGTGTTACTGTACAACGATTCTCCTGCTTGCGGTAGCGAATTTTTACTACAACATCATCTCGCCCTAAAAGAAGCGACGGATTGACTATATTCCAACTCTTCAACCGCATCTCTGTACGCTCAAGTGATTTCAAATCTCCCAGCACAACCTTATTGTCCGATGGAGCAATCTCCTTTACGAAGAGTGCTCGATTTAAATTAATGCCTAATCCTCTTCTTTGTCCGATGGTGTAGAACGGATAACCCTCGTGCCAGGCTATGAAATTGCCCATTTGGTCGACGAATTTGCCCCTCTGTATAGTCTCGGCTGGTACATTATTGCGGAGAAATGTACGATAATCCATAGGACAAAAACATACTCCGATGCTATCTTTCTTTCTGGCAGCTTTCAGAAATCCACGCTCTTGGGCTATCTCGCGGACACGAACTTTGGTTAGTCCTCCAATCGGAAGAACCATACGCTCAAGGATATCCTGAGGTAATCCCCATAAAAAGAAGGATTGATTTTTATCCACATCGACTCCGTTGGTGATGTGCCAATGTCCATTGATGTTCTGTTTCTGGACGTAGTGTCCAGTGGCCAGATGATAAATACCCATCTCATCGGCCAGTTTGCGGAGCAGTGGCCATTTCAGGTAGTTGTTGCAAAGTGTACACGGAACCGGAGTGTGACCACTCATATATTCACTGATGAAATAGTCGATGATGGTCGATTTAAAGATTTCTCTTTGGTCGGATACGATATGAGGAATGCCTAAACGCAGACATAAATCACGAGCATCGTCAAGATACTCCGTACAGTTGTCTTTTTCGTAAAAACGGAATGTCACGCCTGTTACTTCGTATCCAGCCTCCTGTAGGAGCAGCGCTGCTACGGAGCTGTCTGTTCCTCCGCTCATTCCCAATAAAACTCTCCTGTTTGGTTCCATAGCCACAAAGATAAAAGTTTTTTAAGCAGTATGCAATTTCAGGTGCTGATGGCTATTTTCTTTTTATTACTTTACTATTATAGCCATCGTAACAATATTTAATTACGATAAACAAAGACTCTGTCTACACAATTATGAGATATTATTGCCAATAAAAAAAGCACCCACATTTTTGATGCAAGTGCTTGGTTGTCATTTTGTAGCGAGACCCGGGATTGAACCGGGGACCTCATGATTATGAATCATGCGCTCTAACCAGCTGAGCTATCTCGCCTTAAAAATCGATGCAAAGGTAGAGGTTTTTTTTATATATGCAAAATTTTTTGCCTATTTTTTTTGAGTAATTGGTGAATAAAAAAACAGCACGACCATAACGCGCTGTATTATAGCATTATGGTCGTGTCGAAATTTAGAACGGATTATTTCACCATTATGAGAAAATAGTTCTTTTTGCCCTTTTGAATCAGCAGTTGTTTGCCATTAAGCAAGTCGTTTTCGCCGATTGTCTGCTCGATAGATGTGACCTTTTCTTTGTTCAGGCTCACTCCGCCACCCTGCACGAGTTTGCGCATTTCGCTCTTCGACGGGAATATCGGACAAAGTTCGGTGCAGAGATTCAGGATATTTGTTTCGGCCAGAACTGCACGTTCAACCTCGAATGTCGGTACCCCCTCGAATACTTGCAGCAGCGTCTGCTCGTCGATGGTGCGCAGAGCCTCGGTCGTAGCCTGACCAAACAGCAACTCTGATGCCTTTACTGCCTTTTCGTACTCCTCGCGTGAGTGAATCATAACTGTAACCTCTTCTGCCAGACGTTTTTGCAGTTGTCTCAGGTGCGGAGCCTCTCTGTGTGCCGAAATCAGATTTTCGATAGTCTCTTGGTCTAACATAGTGAAAATCTTGATGTAGCTCTCTGCGTCAGTGTCGCTCACGTTGAGCCAGAACTGATAGAACTTATACGGAGAGGTGTAGCGTGCGTCGAGCCAGATGTTGCCCGATTCGGTCTTGCCGAACTTCGTGCCGTCAGCCTTTTTAATCAGCGGGCAGGTTACGGCGAATGCTTCTGCGCCGAGTTTGCGGCGAATCAGCTCAGTACCCGTAGTAATGTTGCCCCATTGGTCTGAGCCGCCCATCTGCAATTTGCAGTTCTTTGTCTGGAACAGGTGTAAAAAGTCGTAGCCCTGCACCAGCTGATAGGTAAACTCTGTAAATGACATACCGTCGCCTTGACCGTTAAAGCGTTTTTTAACCGAGTCTTTAGCCATCATATAGTTTACGGTAATCATCTTGCCCACGTCGCGAATGAAATCCAAGAATGAGAACTCCTTCATCCAATCGTAGTTATTCACCAATTCTGCCGCATTTGCTGCGTTTGAGTCGAAATCGACCAGATGGCTGAGCTGTGCTTTGATGGCCTCCTGATTGTGGCGCAATGTAGCCTCGTCCAGAAGGTTACGCTCTTGAGATTTACCTGACGGGTCGCCAATCATACCCGTAGCTCCGCCAACAAGAAATATCGGTTTATGTCCGCAGCGTTGAAAGTGTTTCAGTATCATAATGCTCACCAGGTGACCAATGTGCAGTGAATCG
>JAZOQL010000026.1:0-6477 GCA_045656065.1 Rikenellaceae bacterium
TGTCATATCCTTGTACTGCTCGTTGAGTACATCTAGTTTTGCCTGGCATTTCGCGCGATGCTCTTCGTCGACGTCGGTACGCTTTACCTCCTCCTGCATATGGTATATTTTGAGCGAGAGAATTGAGTAGCGGTCAACAGCCCAAGCCGGAGATTCGGTATTGATTTTAGCACCCTCTTTAACTGCTACATCTTTGTATTTATCCAAGAAGTAGCTGTCGATATATTCAACCATATCAGTACGATCCTGATTTGAAGCGTCGATTCTGCGTTTGATTTTCAATGCTTCAACGGGGTCGATTTGTGGGTCGCGAATGATATCTTCGAGGTGCCACTGAACCGTATCAATCCAGTTTTTGGTGTAGAGCAAATGTTCTAATGAACCCTGTTCATAAGGGTTTTCAATCGGTTGGTCAACGTTGTCGTACTTGTGGTAGTCGAGTATCGAACGTTGAAAAATTTCATCACAAATTTCTGTAAACATTATCATTAAATTTTTAGTTGTTTCACAAATTTATATTGCACAAATGTACGATTTTTTTGCTCTATCCCCAAATGATTTCCACCAAAGACTTTGCAATCTGCATTTTTAGTGATAAATTTGCCACGTATTTGTAGCAAAATTTAGAATGAAGAAGTATCTTTTTTGTATCATACTCTGCTTGGGCGTAGCCTCTGTACACGCTCAGAAAGACCCCTATCGCGCATATATCGAGAAGTACAAAAAAATGGCTGTCGAACAGATGTCCGACTATGGCATTCCTGCAAGTATCACAATGGCACAGGCTCTGCTTGAGTCAGATTGCGGACGCAGCCGACTTGCAACTCAGGCAAATAACCACTTCGGAATCAAGTGTAAAAGCTATTGGACAGGCGAAAAAATCTATCACGATGATGACGAAAAGGGCGAGTGTTTCAGAAAGTATCTCTCGGCACAAGCCTCGTATGATGACCACTCGATATTTTTGGATTCGTCACCGCGATACGATTTTCTCTTCGAGCTCGACCCGAAAGACTACATCGGCTGGGCAAAGGGTCTGAAAAAGGCGGGCTACGCAACCAACCCCGAGTACGCAGAACGGCTGATTGCACTGATTGAAAAATACGAACTCTATAAACTCGACGAAGATGGCGGCGACCGTTTCAGCTTTGCCGAACCCGAACCACAACCCGTAGTCTCGGAACAAACTCAAGTTGAGCCAGGAAAGGTTATCGACCCCGATAACTATACGGTAACAATTGATTCGGAACAAACGTCGGCAACAACTGCCCCGTCACAAAAATTCTTCGACCGCCCCGTACACTACAATAATGGCACACCATTCATCGTTGTAGAGGAGAGTGATTCGTTCGACTCGCTTGCGATACAACTGCAAATAAGCAAGAAAAAGTTGCTGAAGTATAACGATATGACCCAAGAGATTAACCTCAGTCCGGGCAGCGCAATCTACATTGCCAAGAAAAAAGCACGCTCGGAAAATGGCCGATATGCACACAACGTGCGTCCGGGTGACACAATGCACTCAATCTCACAAAAATATGGCATTCGTCTGAAGAAACTGTACAAAATGAATGCAATGAAAGAGGGCGAACTGCCAACTATGAACCAAGTCATAAGACTACAATAACCAGACAGAAACCTTAAATATATATAATGGAAAGCGAATTATGCAGCCGTGAAGGCATTATCAGAATGCTGACCCAAAAATCAGCACTCAAACAACAAATCTTTGACAATACGAATAACATCTTTCAAGAACTGAAAGATTTGCTGCAGGAGTTGTCAGCCGAAATCAACGACGCAATCGACGAATGTGACAAACGCATCAAGGTCGAATATGTAGACCGCGGAAAATTCGAAGCCCAAATACAGGTGGCAGGCGATGTGCTGATTTTCAGTATGCACACAAACATCTTTGAATTCAACCGCGAACATATCATCTGGCAAAATTCGTATGTACAAAAAGACAAGAATAACTCCTATTGCGGCATCATAAATATCTATAACTTTCTGGCCGATTCGTTCAAGTATAAACGCAGCTCGGACGAGGGCTACCTGATTGGTCGAATCTTCATCAACCGCGAGAATCAATATTTTGTCGAAGGTAAACGCCAGATTTCGATGAAACACAACTCGTTCGGCAGCAAAACAATCGACCGCGAATCGCTGATGAATATCATCGAAACAGCCGTAAGCTATGCCTTGGAATTCGACCTTCTGGTTCCGCCGTACGATCTGGTAAAAATCGTTAGCGTAGACCAGATGAATACAAAAATCGAAAATTCCAAATTGCAGACAGGCAAACGTTTAGGATATAAATTCAACTCGAACGATATCTAAACAAAAAATTATTGCTCAGAAAATTGTTTGCAAAATTTGTTTAAAACAAAAATTTTGCCTACCTTTGGAGCAGTGTATGTAGGTGCAAAACGCGTGTGCAAATGTGCCTGCAATCACAAAAACAAGAAAAGAAAACTAAATTTTTTTAAATTTAAAAACTATGAATATTCCTCAAAATCTCAAGTACTCGAACGACCACGAATGGATTCGAGTAGAAGGTAACGAAGCATTTATCGGCATCACAGATTTCGCACAAGGTCAATTGGGCGATATCGTATTCGTTGACGTAGACACAGTAGGTGAAACTCTCGAAGCAAACGAAGTTTTCGGTAGCATCGAAGCAGTAAAAACCGTTTCTGACGCATTTATCCCTGTTGGTGGCGAAATCCTCGAATTCAACGAAGCATTGAACGACGCTCCGGATACAGTAAACAAAGATCCGTATGGCGAAGGTTGGATGATCAAAATCAAAATGACTGATCCGTCTCAAGTAGACGCACTGTTGACTGCAGAACAATACGCTGCATTGATCGGTTAATTCTGGCTCGCATATAGCCGCATCGAATATCCACAAAGGATAACGGTGCGGTTATCTTTGAATAAAGACTGTTATTTGTATAACAGAACTCAAATCAAACAAAACAAATAAAACAAGAAAATGGTTCAAAAAGTAACCGTAGTCGGTGCCGGTAATGTGGGTGCTACGTGTGTAGACGAATTGGCAAGAATGAATGTCTGCAAAGAGATCGTATTGGTAGACATCAAAGAAGGTATTCCAGAAGGAAAGGCTCTGGATATCTGGCAAACATCATCACTGTTGCAATTCGATACGAGAATTATCGGTTCAGCTAACGACTATTCAAAAACAGCAGGTTCAGAAGTAGTTGTAATCACAGCAGGTCTGCCTCGCAAACCGGGAATGAGTCGCGATGACCTCATCTCAATCAACGCAAAAATCGTTAAGGACGTAACCGAAAATATTATGAAATACAACGAAAATCCTATCATTATCGTTGTATCAAACCCGCTTGACGTTATGACCTATACAGCCTTCCTGGCATCAGGTTTGAAATCAAGCCGAGTATTCGGTATGGCCGGCGTATTGGACGCAGCTCGTTTCAGAGCGTTCATCGCAGACGAATTGAAAACATCTCCGGGTAGCGTCGACACACAATTGTTGGGTGGCCACGGCGACACAATGGTTCCGCTGCCACGTTTCACAACAGTAGCAGGTATCCCTGTTGAACAGCTCATCGCAAAAGACAAACTCGATGCAATGATTGAACGCACTAAAAATGGTGGCGGCGAAATCGTCAAATTGATGGGCACATCAGCTTGGTATGCTCCGGGTCTGTCAGCAGCCGTAATGGTACGTGCTATCGCAACTGACTCTAAGGCAGTTATGCCTATCTGCGCAGCTCTCAATGGTGAGTACGGAATGAAAGACCTCCACTTGGGTGTACCGGCAGTATTGGGTAAAGATGGTGTTGAAAAAATCATCGAACTTGACCTGAACGAAGAAGAAATGGAAATGCTCAGAATCTCAGCAGACCACGTTCGTAGCGTTATGAAGACTCTCGACGATATGAACTTCTTCACAACAAAATACGGCAAGTAAGATTTTTTCCAATCTTATAACTCATCGCAACCTGTTTGACCAAACGGTCAGACAGGTTGCTTTTTTTGCGAGCAGGCTACATTTGTTATAAAAACTGTGTTAATCCAATAAAAAATCGAAATAAAATGTCATAAAACGAAAAAAAATTCGTATCTTCGTAGCCTAAAGTTTAGTCGAGTGATAGCCAATCACTTGACTGACAATGAGTTAGTAAATTAAACAATTAAAAACTAAATAACAAAATGGCAGGTTTAAACACATTAAGAACTCGTGGAGGTCTGTTTTTGGCAATCGTTGTGGGCGTCGCCCTCGTTGCCTTTCTGTTGACCGACTTTCTGAGCAACGGTCAGGGTAACAACCCCGCAAAAATCAAAGTTGGTGAAATCAATGGCGAAAAAGTAACCTATTTGCGTTACAGCAACCAATTGAACTACACTACCAATATCCAAAAAATGCTCAACGGTAACGCCGGCGATCAAGAGAGCTATGACAGCTATCGTAAACTCGCGTGGGAAGAACTGATTGAAGAGATGTCGTTCGCACCGGGATTCGAGAAAAACGGTATCACAGTTACAACACAAGAGGCTACTGATATGGTTAACGGTAAGTATATCTCTCCGATTCTGGCGAGATTCTTCACCGACCAGACAGGTCAATATAACAGAGAGGCTGTGATGAATTTCCTCAATTCGATTAACGCTGACAACGCTGACCCGAACTATGTTGCTCTGTGGGACTTCCTCGAAGACCAAATGATTGACAACAGACGTCTGTCTAAGTATATGAACCTCATTCAAAAAGGTATCTTCGTGACAGACCTCGAACTCAATCAAGGAGTAGAAAACGGCGACATTAACTATAACGCACAATTTGCAGGTCTGCCCTACTCTGCAGTAGCAGACTCGCTGATTAAGGTAACTGTCGGCGACTTGCAAAAATTCTACAACGAACACAAAGATATGTTCAAGTCTGGCGCTTCAAGAAGCATCGAATATGTAGTATTTGACGTAATACCTTCAGAAGAAGATTTCACAGAGGCTAAGAACACAGTGCTCACAATCGCTGAAAACTTCAAGAACGCAACAGACATCGAAGCATTCGTGACTGCAAACTCACAAGAACAATTCGACTATAACTATTATAAAGAATCAGACCTGCAAGGTGAATTGGCAAACTTCGTATTCGGTTCATCTAAAAACGATGTTTATGGCCCGATTCTTAATGGCGATATTTATATGATGGCTCGCGTGAGCGACCGCAGAATGATGCCGGACTCAATCGAACTCTCACGCATCGTGCTCAACCCAACAATGGTTCAACAAGCAGACAGCATCGCAGAATTGGCAAGCAAGGGCGCAAACTTTGCAGAATTGGCTAACAAACACTCAATCGTTGAGGGTACTCAAGGTGGCAAACTTGGTATGATTGCCTACAACCAACTTCCTCGCGAAATGGCTGAAAGATTGTTCAATGCAAAGAAAGGCGAAATCGTTAAGATTATGGACGGCAATGCTCTGCAACTGATTCGCATTGACGACCGTATGAAAGAACAACCTATGGTTCAGCTTGGTGTAATTATCCACCGCATCATTGCAAGCGATGCTACACGTGCTGCAATACGTCAAACTGCAGACAAGTTCTACACAAGCGCAAACGGCTCGCTGACAGCATTCAACAAGAGCGTGAGCGACAATGCTCTGTCAAAACGCGTTGCAGTAATTCGCCCGGCTGATTCAAAAATCAACGGCCTGGAAGAATCTTCAGCACTTGTACACTGGGCTTATGGCGACGATGCTCAGAAAGATATCGTTTCTAATGTAATGGAAATCGGCGGCAACTATGTCGTAGCAGTTCTCACAGGCGCAAACGATGAAGGCTATGCAAGCTTCGAAAGCGTGAAGAACGAAATTGCACCTATCGTAAGACTCGAAATGAAGGGCAAATATCTTGCTGAACAACTCGCTGGAAAGAACCTCGCAGATGTAGCTGCAATGGATAAAGCACTCAACGGCGACGTTGCTGATGTGAACTTCAATTCATTCTTTGTTGAAAAAATCGGTCCGGATCAGGCTGTTATCGGCGCAATCTGTGGTGCTAAAGAAAACACTGTATCTAAACCGGTTGTAGGTTCATCAGGTGTTTATCTGCTGAATGTTACAGCTAAGAACAAGCTCAACGAGGTGACTGCTGAAAGTGAAAAGGTGAAACTTCAGGCTAACGCAGAAAACTTCGTGGTTGAACGTACACTCCAGGCGCTCTATGACCTGAGCAACATTCAAGACTGGAGAGTGAAATTCTTCTAAAAACTGAGTTGTACTCAAATAGAAAAACTCGTCGGCGTGAGTCCGACGAGTTTTTTTTGCTATTCATAAATCTATCAACACACATCGCCGCTCCGCACACGCCACCACACTATATTTTCTGCCGATTATACACAACAAAAAAGCAGCTACGCACCAACGTAACTGCTTGACTTTTAGTGTGGGAGCACACGGATTCGAACCGCGGACCCTCTGCTT